>CBFHVR010000091.1:0-25923 GCA_965659495.1 uncultured bacterium | reverse complement strand
ATAAACGGATTTGGTGAAAGTCCTATTTTTGGCGAGAAAATGGAATTTGATTTAATTAGTAAAAAAGGTAAGATTACAAAAGGCAAAACAAATTTCAATCAAAGTTTTTATAATGGGGAAACTTTAACAAAAGATAAGAATGAATTATTTTATATTAATAATAGTTTATTTACAACTTGTGAGCTTGATCATCCACATTATTACTTCCATAGTAACCAAATGAAAATGATTCCTAATGATAGAGTCATTGCTAAACCAATGACTTTATATATACGAGATTTACCAATTTTTTATTTACCATTTGCTGTTTTCCCCAATAAAAATGGAGATAGAATTAGCGGTTGGATTATGCCAACTTTTGGACATAGATCTTCAACAGGTACATACCTAGATAATTTAGGGTACTATTATGTTATTAACAATTATTCAGATTACACATTCTTATTTGATGTACAAGACAAAAAAGGAATGATAGCTAATCATGAATATAGATATAAAATCAGATCTGGAGAATCATGGTATAATTACATACTTGAAGGTTATATGAAATATGAAACAAAAAACTATTTAGCTGATAACGATGATGATATATCAAATTTATTTTCAAATAATTCTCAAAAGATTAAAAATATAACATTTTTTCATAAACAATCATTTGACCCAACACAAAATATAATTATTAATTATAAATATAAATCTTCACTAGATCCACAAGAAATAAATTTAAATTCACGATTAGATCAAAATAAACTATCCTCTTTATCATATCAAAAAAGATGGGAAAAAAATTCTCTTTCTGTTGGCTTTGAAGAGTATGAAGATTTATATATTTCTTCACCAACTCAAAATAATCAAGTCAATTCATATAAGTGGTTAACTGGTCCAAAAATATCATTTTCATTTCCTCAAAGAAAGTTACTTGGTAATGGAGATAACTGGTTTAACGATATCTATTTATCTTACAATTTATCGTATGATCATGGTAAAGAAACTTATATTAAAAATTCGTGTATTGATAATAATATAGATGGTTTATGTAATAATGAAGATGGTGATGAATTAGATGAGAGCGGAGAAATTATTTGGTCAAATAGTGATGAAATTGATCTGGTTAAGGGGGGAGCAAAAAATATTATCCAATTATCAATGAATTCAAATCTTAATTGGTTGTCAATAACACCAAGATTTACTATAACTGAAGATTGGTTATGGCAGTCAAGAGATTATTCACAATCTAATGTAGATAATATTTATAGTTATGAATATGATAATAATTCAGATTTTAATAGAAGATTGACTTGGAATGCTTCAATTAATTTAAATACTAAAATTTACGGTATTTTGCCACTTAATGTAGGCAATCTTGTTTCTTTAAGGCATAAAGTAAGTCCACAAATCATATTTAACTATACTCCTAATTTAAAAAATACATACAATAGCCAATTGCAAAAATTTGAAGAAAATGGAAGTATTATTTCAAAAGATATCTTAGAAGGAACTTATGCTAATGCTTTATATGAAGAAAGTCAAAAAATTAGATTTTCACTATCCAATGCTTTTCAAATAAAGACAAAAAATAATACTGGTGATATTAATAAAAGAGATTTTTTAAATATTGATATGACTACTGATTATGATAATAACTCAGAAAATAAATTTTCTTTAATTGATTCTAGATGGAGCTTTAAGAAAGATAATGGTGGCGAATTATTTTTTATTCATATGCAGCACAATATATATGATGAGATAAACAATGAAGATGGTACAATATCATATACTAATTTATTATCAAAAGGAAAATCACCAAAGCTGGAGTTTTTAAAAGCACAAATGTCAACTAGATTTTCGCTTAGAGGGACATCGCAAAATATATATGATGATATATCTTTAACTTCTGAGCAAAAAGATACAACAAATTTCAATTCAATTTTATCTATGGACCAATTTAAACCTAAAATAAATAATGATGAGGTTTGGCGTTCGGATATAAATTTATCAGTTCAAGGTGAATATGATATAGAAGAAAAGAAATGGGATTTTAATTATTTTAATTTGGATTCTTATAATACCATTCATTTAACAAAAAATTGGTTATTTACTTATATATCAGGTATTAATTTAATTGATATGAAAATTAACTCTCAAAGTCTTAAATTTTATAGAGAATTACATTGTTGGGAGTTTATGTTTACTTGGTGGCCCAACGGTTTTAGTAAAGGTTTTCAGTTAAGTATTAACGTGAAACATCCAGATTTGCAAGATGTGAGGGTGCGTTCTTCATCATCAAATCGACAATTTAACATAAATTAGAACTAGTATGAATTTAATAGATAAATTAAACAAAGAAACAATTATTTTTCCTTTAACAAGCTTAAGCAAACCAGATGCTGTTCAAGTATTATTAAACCAATTATTAAATCAAAAAATATTAACAGATACAAAAAAACTTTTTTCATTGATTAATAAGCATGAAAAAATTATGAATCCAGCAATTGGACGTGGAATTGCTTTTCATTATTCTAGTTCAACTGAGGTAAGGGAATTAACATCAATTTTGGGTGTATCAATTAAAGGCATAGATTATGAATCACCCGATCAACAAAAAGTTCATTTTGTTTTATTAATTTTAGATACATTAGACAATCCTATTTTACATAGAAAATTAATTAAAAGATTTCAAAAGTTTATTAACTCAATCAATATGAAAACTAAGATATTGGAATGTAGCTCAAATAAAGATATTCTTGATTTAATACAGAATTGGGAGAATGATTATTTATCAAAAAAAAGTTTATAAATATGCGAGAATCATTAAAAAATATTAAGGGAACACAAGATATATTATTTGAAGATAATAATATATGGCAGTATTTAGAATTAACAATTCATAAATTTTTAAATCAATATGGTTTTTCTCAAATTAGGACTCCAATCTTTGAAAACACTAATTTATTTACTAGGTCTATTGGCACTCAAACTGATATCGTATCAAAAGAAATGTATAGTTGGGTAGATCAGGGGAATAATAATCTTACCTTAAAACCAGAAGCGACAGCTTCTGTTGCAAGGTCATATATACAGCATAAATTAGGTAAAAAAAATCCAATCAATAAGCTTTATTATATCGATGTTTTATTCAGAAGAGAAAGACCTCAAAAAGGAAGGTTTAGGCAGTTTAATCAATTTGGAGTTGAAGCAATTGGTTCTCAGTTCCCAGAGCAAGATGCGGAGATCATTGCTTTGGCATATAATTTTTATAAAAGTTTAAATATTAAGAATTTAACATTGAAAATTAATAGTATCGGTTCACCTGAAGTTAGAATAAAATATAAGGAAGCTTTAAAAGAATACTTGATGCCTTATAAGGATAAACTAAGTAAAATCAGTCAAAAAAGATTAGAAACAAATCCTTTAAGAATATTGGATACCAAAATTGATTTTGAACTAAAAATTATAAAAAATATTCCACCTATAATTGATTTCCTTAATCAATCTGATAAAGAACATTTTTCAAAAGTCTTAGAGTTATTAGATTCACTTTCAATTAAATATATTGTAGATAATAAATTAGTAAGAGGGCTTGATTATTACTGTCGTACAGTATTTGAAATACAAAGTATTAATCTGGGTTCTCAAGATGCTTTGTGTGGAGGTGGCCGATATGATTATTTAATCGAAGAATTAGGAGGAAAAGCAACACCGGCTTTTGGATTTGCAGCCGGGATTGAACGACTTATATTAGCATTAGATGAGAAAAAATTACCACTTTCTAAAAGACCAGATATTTATATTATAATAACTGATGATACATATTTAACACATAGTTTTAAGATTGCAGAATCCTTAAGATCTAAAAATTTAGTTGTTATAAATGATATGCTAAGAAGAAGCTTAAAGTCTCAGATGAAAGATGCAAATAGAATAAATGCATGTTATACCATAATAATTGGTGATGATGAAATTAAAAATGATAAAATAGCTATAAAAAATATGGATAGTGGAAACCAAGACTACATTAGTCTTAATAAAATAGAATCATATTTTTAAAACCAAGCATATTGCAAAATATAAAATATATCCCATTAATCTTAATAATAAATATTAAAATAGGAGAGTAAAAGTTGAAATTCATATCTTGGAATGTTAATGGTATTAGGGCTGTAATTAAAAAAGGATTTTATGAATTTATGAATGAGTATGATCCTGATATTATTTGTATTCAAGAGACAAAAGCACATAAAGAGCAAGTTGATTTAGTCCTTCCAAATTATCCCTATCAATATTGGAATTCTGCAGTTAAAAAAGGATATTCAAGTACTGCTATTTTTTCTAAAAAAGAACCACTTAATATTATAAATGATATAGGTATTGAAAAGCATGATCAAGAAGGCAGAGTAATAACTTTAGAATTTAAAGAATATTATTTAGTTACAGTCTATACACCAAATTCAAAACGTGAATTATTGCGTCTAGATTATAGAATAGTATGGGATAAAGATTTTTTCAAGTTTATAAAAAATCTTGAAGAAAAAAAACCTGTTATATTTTGTGGGGATCTGAACGTTGCACATACAGAAATTGATTTGAAGAATCCAAAAACAAACCACTCAAATCCAGGTTTCACAGATGAAGAAAGAAATGGATTTTCCAATATTGTAAATAATGGTTTCATCGATACTTTTAGAGAACTTAATAAAGAAGGAGGACATTATACTTGGTGGAGTTATATGTTTCAGGCAAGAGCGCGAGATATTGGATGGAGAATTGACTACTTTTGTATTTCTGATTCATTAAAGGAAAATTTAAAAGATTCATATATCCTTAAAGATGTTCTAGGGTCAGACCATGCTCCAGTTGTTATGGAATTCAAATGATAGGTGTAAATACAATAAAATTTATTCGTTCTCTTAGATTAAAAAAGAATAGACTTATAGATAAAAAAGTTATTTTAGAAGGCTTTAGATTGATTTGTGAATCTATTAATGCTGGCATTAAAATAGAGTATATAATTGTAATTGAAAATTTTGAGAGTGATTTATTAAATCAAAAGCAATTTAAAAATCAAAGTATTAAATATTGTAGTAAAAATAATTTTAATAAAATATCGAATACGAAAAATTCACAAGGAATTATAGCTGTAGCAGATATTAAAAAATATTCTGAACAATCATTAGATGGAATAAAAAATAATAATTTAGTTGTTCTAGATGGAATCCAAGATCCTGGTAATTTAGGAACGATTATTAGAACGAGTGTTTGGTATGGGGTTAACTCTATTGCTTTAACTCAAAATACAGTTGACCCTTTTAATCTAAAATGTATTCGATCAGCAATGGGAGCACACTTTTATTTAAACAATATTGTACAAGATAATTATTTTAATATTATTAATTATTTGAAAAATAATTATAAAAATATATATGTTGCTGATATGCAAGGTGAGAATTTAAATAAAATTAAATCTAATGGAAATTGGGCTCTAATATTAGGATCTGAAGCTCATGGCATTAACATTAATTTTCAACAATTTCAACAAATAACAATTAAAAAATTTGGTCAGCTTGAAAGTCTTAATGTATCTGTAGCTAGTGGCATTGTAATGAATCATCTAAGTAATAATTCATAGGAAATTAAATAATTTGAGTCTTATAAATTTACCTGATACTGATGATTTGCTTTTGTCTGAATGTAAAATAGAAACATTTAGATCAAGTGGTAAAGGTGGACAACATGCAAATAAAACTGAATCTGCTGTAAGGTTAACACATCTTAAATCTGGAATTCAAGTAATGTGTCAAGATGAAAGAAGCCAATATCTAAATAAAATTAAATGTATCAAAGAGCTACGTCGAAGAATAAAAAAAAATAATTACAGACCTCCTAAAAGAATTAAGACCAGTCCAACTAGAGGCTCTGTAGAAAAACGCTTATTAGCTAAAAAGTATCATGCGGAAAAAAAGAAAAATAGAAAAAACCCTGATATTAATAATTACTAAGTACTTAAAAAATTAAATTTGTTATTTTTTAAAACCTCAAATCTAATATGTCCATTATAATGTAATTCTAAAATATCTGCTTTAATAATATCCAGCTCAATATTCATAAAATTTTTAAAGCCTGATTGACTCTCTTCTTCAATCGGGTCTCTTTCAATGCAATCAATTGGCACATTAGGATGCCATTCTTTTAATATAGAACTAGGACTATATGGACCCATATAACATTTTCTACTTTGTAATGCTGTTTTATTCCAAGCTTCTTGAGAAATATTATTTTTAAAATTAATTGTAATAAGGCATTTAAATCTCATTTGGATTCTACGAATTGAATTATAAAAAAGGACATTGCAGTATTTGTTATTTTTTAATTGATTTGCTTTTGGACTTCTTATATCAGTATTAAAAAATAATTTAAAAGGATTTGTGTTAACTTTTCTTAAAACAACCATTCTTAATTCTGCAGAATTATCATTAATAGTTGATAGTGTAAAAATATGATAAGGACTCTTTCCATTTTTAACGGCTTTGACAAGATGCTTCTTTTCTCTTTCATATATATCTTCTAAATCTGATTTATTAATTTTTTTAAGTATCATATGGAATAATATTCCCTCTATTTAATAAAAAGTTAGGGTCTAATTTAGATTTTAAATTTATAATCATTTCCACAGCAGATTCACCATAGCATTTCTTAAAGTCTAATCTTTTTCGTTTTCCGGTTCCATGTTCTGCTGAATAAACGCCCCCAAGTTCTGAAGCATAATCAACTAAAATATCATATATTCTAATTGCCTTCTCTTCTTGATTTTTTTCAGGTATTAAATGAAAATGCAAATGACAATCCCCTAAATGTCCGAACAGCAAATATTCAATTTCTGCTTTATTTAATAGATGATGTACTTTAAGTAAATATTTTTTATAATTATAAGGAGGAACAATTGTATCTGTAATAATACTAATCCCATTTAATGTCTTAGTTTTAACAAGTGCATTGTCAGGAATTGAATGTCTTGCTTCAAAAAATAATTCCATATTTTTTTTATCATTTAATACAATTATTTCTTCTGATTTAATTTTATTATTAAATTTTTTTAATATTTCGAACCATTCAAGACTTTTATTTTCAATTGAATTATTATAAATAGGAACTTTAATATATAACCCAACTTGATTATCTAAATTAAAAAAAAAATCTTTATGTTTCATATAATTTTGACAATTATAGCCAAAATATTCTAATGCAAAAACTTTACTCATATCTTTATTAAAATAATTATAAAGATGAGTATATAAATCGAGCGCCTGATTCTCAGATTCTAATTGCAGAAATAAGTTCAAATATTCTTTAGGTCTATTTAAAAGGCCTAATTTACAAGATACAATTAATCCAAAAATACCTTCACTCCCAATAATCAAATCAATTAAATCAATATTGTTACTGTCACTTGAATAAGGGCCACTCGCATTTTTAATATCTGGCCTTTTATAATTTGGAATTGGCAAATGTATACTATTGTCCTCATCTTCAATAATAAATTTAAAATTAGATGAAAAATATTGACCTCTTTGAATTAATATATAATTACCGTTTGGTAATAAAAATTCTATTTCTTTGACCCAATATCTAGTAGCTCCTTTATTACCAGGTATAAAACCAGATGCATTACAACTTAAAGTTCCACCTACCAATGCATCATACCTACTTGTAGGATTTACGGGATAAAATAAAGTATTATTTGAAAGATCCAGAACTTCATTTCTTAATTCTTCTAATGGAATACCTACAGGAGATAAAACATACTTATTATTTATATCTAATTTAATAGACGGACTTGTTAATAATACTGTTGATAGTATCAATCCCTCTTTAGGCGTAGCACTTCCAGTTAAGTTTGTTCTACCAGCAGAAACTGTGATAGGAATATTGCATTTATAACATGTCTTTAATATGATAGAACATTCTTCAATATTATTAGGCCGTACTAAAATTGAAGCATTACCAGGTAAATTTGACCAATCTAACTTATAAGAATCTATAATATCTGTATCAATAGTACTGCTTATTTGAAATTTTTTATTAAAAAAGTTTGATAATTCTGAAAAACTCCCACTCCAATCATTGGAAAAATTTGATATAGTATAATCATAATTACTAACTATATTTTTTGATTTTATATTGTGATTCATAATATGAATAATTTAATTAAAATTATTCATTAATTATTTATTTATTGTTAATCATATAATAAGCTATTTAAATTTTGATATAAGTTATGGCCCGTTCGTCTAGTGGTTAGGACTCATGGTTTTCATCCATGCAACAGGAGTTCGATTCTCCTACGGGCTACAAACCTTCTCAAATATTTTAAATGATTAATACAATAAAATCATACTACAAATCAACACGGTATATATTAAATCTTGTTAAGTTTAATGAATCTAATATTAAATCTATTAAATATCAAGATGAGTATTATCTAGGATTAGATCAAAAAGAAACTACTGTAAGAGTTTTTTATTCTAATAATAAAAATGCTCAATCTGTGTTTATTTTTCCTGGTGCCTCACCTTATGCTGAAAATCATCCTGGTATGATTATGCTTGCAAATGCATTGCGTAATGTTGGGTACAATGTTTTTTTACCAAGAATACCAAATTTAAAAAACTTATTAATTGTTAAGGATAATGTTGAATGGTTTTCACATTGCTACGAGGAATTACTTCAACATTCAAAAGTTAATGGTAGAGTTATGGTCGTTGGTATGAGTTATGGTGGTGCAAATTTACTCAAAGCAAGCTTTGAAGATAAATTTAATAATAATCCTCCACTATCAATTCTATCATACGGAACTTATTATTCCATTGAAACAGCTTTAAACTTTTTTCTAACAGGTGAAATAAACTATCAAAATAAATTATATAAAATAACACCTCATGAATGGGGTACGATTGTAATTTTTTATAATTTTTTCAAAACTATTAAAACAAATTTAAATCAAGAAAAAATAACATTATTATTAAAATATCGAATCGAAGATAATGATAAGAAAGTTGAAAAAATTAAAAAAGATCTTAATAATGAAGAAAAAAATCTAGTTGATCAAATTCTAAATGGAAAAATTGACCAAAAAATTAAAGATATGATTTTAGATATGATAGAGGAAAACAAGGATCTACTAAGCTATCTTTCTCCAAAAAATTGGGCAGAAAATATTCATACTAAAACTTTTATAATGCATGGTGCTAATGACTCTATGGTCCCCTTTACTGAATCTACAATGCTAGCAGATAAAATAAAAAATAGTAAAATTCTTATTTCTTTTTTATTTGAACATAGAGAAATGTCCAATAACCGCGGTATCTTATTTAAAATAAAAGAAATTTTAAAAATGATTAATTTCTTCGCACTATATTTCAAATTCAATAAATGAAAGTTAAAGTTTTTGAAGGTGGTTTCGATCAAAACTTCTCTTATCTAATATGGTGTCCTATTAAAAAGATTGCGTCTATAGTTGATCCATCTGTTAAAATTGATATTATTATAGCTGAAATAGAAACTAATAATTTAAAATTAGATAGTATATTTATTACTCACTCCCATCACGACCACGTAGTATATTTAAATGACTTTGTTAATATTTTTGCTCATATCAATATTTATATAAATCATAAAACTAAATTTACTCATCCATCAATATTTCATATTAAAAATAATGAGAAAATTAAAGTTGGAAGAGAAATAATAACTTGCCTAAGTACACCTGGACATTTTTATGACTCTATGTGCTTTTGGAATGAGAGGTCTAAAATACTATTTACAGGAGATACAGTTTTTGTTGGTCGAACAGGAAGAACAGTAAGTCATAAAAGCAATATTCAAGATTTATATAATAGTGTTTATAATATAATTTTAAAACTCTCACCAAATACTATTATATACCCCGGTCATAATTATGGAATAAAAAAACAGATATCAATTAAAGAAAATATTAATATTTCAGATTTCTTTAAATCAAAAAATTTAGAGGAATTTATAGAAACTATGCAAAAATATGAAAAAAATCGCTAAAAAACATCAAAAAGAGTATTTTTTTTTAAAAAAGTTTAAAAATAACTTGGTTTTATGAAGAGAAATACATATTTTTCATAGCAAATTTTATTTAAAATAAAATGTAGTTTAACGAAGGAGATTAAATCATGGCTGAAAAAGTAGCTAAATGTGGAGTACAAAAAGAAAAAGGACACTTATACTATCTAGGTAAAGATGGTAACGTTTGGGCATCTAAAATGGCTAGAGGTAGCGATAAAGGTGGAAACGCAAAAAAAGTTGCTGATACAAATGTAACTAGAGAAAAAGGTTGGTTATATTTTGTAGATAAAGATGGAGATGTTTCAAAAGCTCCTATGGCAAGAGGTAGAAAATAAGTCTTTTTGACTCTTATCAATTAAAAAGCCTTCTTTTAAGAAGGCTTTTTTTTTAATTACTACTTGTTAAATAGCATTATTTTTTTAAATTGGTTTTCTTTACCTTGCCACATTCTAACAATATTTGATCGATGAGTAAAAATAACAAATATTGCCATTATAATAGAAAACATTCCAAAGGGTGAACTCAATCCATTAGGATAATATAAATAAGAAATAATCACAATAACTATACCGGCAATCATAGTCCCTAGACCTACAAAACCAGTTAATACTAAAACAATAATCCAACTCGATAATGCATAGGGAATACTTAATGGGTAGAGTACTCCAAGAACACCAATTAATGTTCCAGCACCCTTTCCTCCTTTGAAATTATAATACAAAGGATAAACATGTCCCATGACAGCAGCAAAGCCACATAGAACTGGAATATATTGCATTACATTAGCATCTAAACTGATATAAAATGATAAATTACTTATTATTAAAACTGATATAATACCCTTCAAAATATCAATTATTACAACACCCAAAGCAAATAAAGGACCTACAGTTCTAAATGCATTTGTACCGCCAGCATTACCACTACCCATTGTTCTAATATCTATTCCTCGTATTTTACCTAAAACCATACTTCCAGATATAGAGCCTATCAAATAACTTAAAATTATATTAATGATGATTTGTATTATCATTTTATTTCTTGAATTCCTATAGCTAGACCACCTGGTCCAGTATGTGCTCCTAAAGCACCTCCTAATTCTAAGATATCATGTTTGTTAATATTTGTGTGCTTATCAAGTAATAGATTAAGTAATTTTTCTCCATTTTTAAGATCATTAGCATGAGCTATCATAATATTATATTGTTTATCTTCATCCATCTTAGAATCAAGAAATTTTGAATATTTTTCTATACGATTTTTTTTACCAAAGAATACTCCTCTTGGTATTAATTTTCCATTTTTATTACCTAATATGGGAGTTATTCTAAATAAGTTTGCTATGGTCTTTACTTTACTGGGCAACCTGCCTCCTTTGACCATATAGCTTAAATCATTTACGAGCAAAAATAACTGAATCATATCTTTAGTTTCTTCCACAGATTTTATAATATGCTTATATGATTTACCTTTCTGTTTAAGATCAACTGCGTGAATAGCTAAAAGTCCTAGACCAACTGAAGCACTGTATGAATCAAGAACATTAATATTTTTAACCTTAATGTTTTTTGCAGCATTAATACCTGATTGATATGTTCCACTTATTTTTTTTGATAAATGAATAGAAATAATAGAATCGTAATGCGAAGAGATGAAATTATAAATTTTTTTAAAATCACCAGGTGTTGGTTGAGAGGTTTTAGGATGATTAGAGTCAATCTTCATTTGATGATAAAAGTCTTTTGTTGTTTGAGTTACCTTATCAATATGTTGCTGATTACCAAAGCTATATCTTACAGGGACTACTTGAATTTCATTCTCATATTCCTTAGGAATGTCAGCTCCAGAATCAACCACTATAGCAATACCACTTGCTCCTGTATGATGTACTGTATGTTCTTGCTTGGTCATATCATCAACTTTTCTATCAACCACTTTTCCATAAGCTCCACATATTTTAAAGAATTTTGTAGGAGTATTAGTATGAATGTGTATTTTTACTCGGTCTTTCGTACCAGCAATTACCATGCTATCACCCAAAGATTTGATTGTAGACTTTAATTCTACTTTATCAATATTTTTACTCTCAATTGCACACTCTGTACAGAACTTATTTTTAATAGTAAAATCAATATCCTTCTTTAAAGATTCTATTTTTTCATGATCGTAGGTAATATTTAAATGTTGTGATTGAATTTTTGTATTTTTTTGTACGCTGTTAAGCCATCCCTGCATCAATAAAACAAACCCGAGGGCTCCAGCATCAACAACATCAGACTTTCTTAATATTTTAAGAATATTTTTTGTTTTTTCTAGTGATTGGACAGATTCATGATAACACTCATCAAGAAAGGCTTCAAAAGATATTTCAATATTTCCTAAACATAATTCTTTTGATTTATTTGCAACATCTCTCATTACAGTAATAATTGTACCTTCTTCAGGATTCATTAATGATTCAATAGCACTATCATAACCTGAAGTTAATGCTTTAGAAAAATCATCATTTTCAATCAGTTTTTTTCCTCTCAATGCTCTTCTCATACCATGTATAAATTGAGCAATAATAGTACCTGAATTACCTCGAGCAGATTCTAAAGCGGTATCAGCAACAATATCTAAAGTTTCATCAATATCTTCTGTAATTTTATTTTTACATTCTTCAATAATTGGAAGCAATGTAAAACACATGTTTGTTCCAGTATCACCATCAGGAACAGGGAAAACATTAATTTCATCTAATTTATTTTTATAATTTAATAAATTATTAATCCCAGCAGATAAACCAATATAAAATTCTATTCCATTCATATTAAACTTTTGTGTTATGTAAAATTTTTAATAGTTGCATTATTTTTAAAGCATCAAACCATTGATGAAAAAAAATCATAAATTGTTTTTTTGACCTAGCATTATTATTAATTCTGTTCCATATCTTTTTAAGATTATGGTCATTAAGAAAATTACAAATTTTATCATCAAAATTCTTATTTAATTCTTTAAAAAATAAACTATCAGATATTTTATAATTCAAATCAACAAACTCTATAATTTTTTTAACTTTATCAAAACAGTAATCTGAAAAATTTAAATCTAAAAAATTTTCATTTTTGTCATACTGAATCATTCGAAAACCCGTACCTAGATAAACTCTCATTTCTAATCTTGAAGATGGGTAGACTAAATATTCATTCAATACATTTATAGAATTATATTTTGCTAAAGCCTGTAAAAAGTAAAAATCTTCAGCAGCAGATTTTTGAGGCATTCCCCCAACAGCTATATACGATTTAACATTACAAACAATTGTAGATCCCATACTAACATAACCATATGGAGAATTACACGCTTTAATTTTATTAGCAATTTTATATAATATATTTTCATACACTCTAATTGCTTTTTCAATTTTTGGATTTGAAGATTTTTGGTGTGAAAAATTAACGATACATGTTCCAAAATTTACTTTATTATAATAGTTTACTATTTTAGTTAAATATGATTTTGCTATTAAAGTATCAGCATCTAAGCAAAACAATAAACTACTTGCATATGAATAAGTCAAACAATAATCCATACCTATTTTTCTTGCTACACCAACTCCTGATTTGTTAATTGGGAGTTCATTGCCTTTAGAATAATAGTCTAAAATAATATATTCATAATTGAATTTTTTATTTTGAATCATCTCAAAAGTTAACTGATTATTGTTTTTAATTGAATTTTCTGAATCTATAGAATTATTGATTACTAAAACTACTAACGTTTTTTCTAATAATGATTGATCTTGATTATTAATACTTTGTAAAGTTGTAAGCAAGTAATCAAATTCATTAAAAACTGGTATAACTATAAAATAATCATATTGTTCTTTATTTGGAAAGTTATGCCTAAATAAACCGGGATAGATTGTTTTTTTTATATACTTATTAAATGAAATATTAAAATTCATATTATAAATAAGTTTTAATATATTTTTTTGCTTCTTCTAGTTCATCTTTTTGAATCCATTTAATTTCAATACCTCTTTTTTCCATTCTTCTATAAAAAGTCATTTGTTTTTTTGAAAATCTATTAATGGATACATTTAGCTTATTAACCATTTCTTCATATGAAATATTGTTAAATAAATATTCACCTAAAAATCTATATTCTAAACCAAAATATTTCAGCCTATCAAGTGACATACCATTTTGAATTAAAAACTCTACTTCTTCTACCATACCATTGCCTAATCTTTCCTCTAGTCTTTTTTTAATTTGTTGCAATAAAACATCTCTATTGGTTTTGATACCTATAACCTTATAATCATTAATTGAGTGGTATTTTTTCGTATCAGATGTAATATTTTTTTTATTGAAAAGTTCAATGGAACGTATGATTCTTCGCTTTGTTACATGATAAGTAGGATTATATAATTGATCATCTTTTTGATTTAATATATTTTTTAATGAATCTAATCTTTTATTCTGAAGTTTTTCTCTAAGTTCATAATCTGGTGGTATATTAGGAATTTTATAATTTAATAAAATTGATTCGATATACAATCCTGAACCGCCACATAATATAGGAATCTTATTTTTTTTAATTATATCATCGTACACATCATAAAAATCTTTTTTAAATTGATGAATACTATAATCTTCATTAGGGTTTATAATATCAATAAGATGATAAGGGATCGATCTGTTATTAATATTATACTCGAATAAATCTTTCCCAGTCCCAATATCCATATTCTTATAAATTTGCCTAGAATCTCCGGATATAATTTCAGTACAAAATAAATCTGCTAATTTAACAGCAAGACTTGTTTTCCCAGATGCAGTAGGACCTAAAATAACTACTAAATTTAACATGAATTTAATTTATTTGAATTTTAGGATTTAAAATAGTTTCTATTAAATTGGAACAATATTCAAGATGAGACTTTGTATAAAAATTATTATTATTATTAGATAAAGCAAAATATATATCTTTTAAAATTAAATTAAGACTGCTTCTTCCTAAGGCAATGGCATCAGCAGGCATTGAATCTGTTTTATATATCATATTCGAAAGCATTATAATATGCATTACTTGTAATTCTCTCTTATAACTATTGATATTTTCTTTAAGGTTCAATTCTTGCCAAATAACATCATTAACTTTTGAAAATAATTCTTCCATTCTAAATATGTCAGTCGTATTATTTTTTATTTCATTGTCTTTTACGCGAGCTAATCTTCTTGGATGATATAGAGAATAAAGTGGATACATTTGCATTCTCTTTATAACAGAGTGAATAGGATAATCAGGTCTATCTAATCTCCATACATAATCTCTAAAATCTTCGTTTCGTTCTGGTGCTAATTTATTCAGTAATGCTGGATCAAAACTAAACGCATCTTTATCAAAATAATTGACTAAAATAAAATCTAGAGCCTCTCTTTGTTTCTTAGAGTCTATAACAGTAAAAGGGCTTTGCTGAGAAAAATCTCCTACATGATTTCTACTGAAATTAATTCCTCCAATAAATTTAGTAGCAGATCTACCTGCATACATATACTCACCAATTCCTTGAGAAAATACACTTCTTATTTTTTGATATGTTCCTCCTGGAACCTCAAATTTGTCAAGCAAATTATCCCATAAATAATTCACACTTTTTAATTCATCTTTATAAAATTCAATAGGATTACTACTCATATCCCAAGTATTACATAATGGATCAATTCCTCTTGAAGATAGTCCAAAAGAATCTTCATCTGTACCATAAACAAGTAGTGGGTGATTGGATTGAGATGCAATATTTTCTAAGTTATTAACTAAGTCATTATTATTAAATTGTTCATAACCATACTGAATAGCCCACATATCGTATGGTCCGGGCTTTGTTTGAAACAGTGTATGACCACCATCTAATAAACATACTGGATGATAATCCATAACTGAGCCACTTATTCCATATTTTTCTGTAAAACTTTTATCACTAAGCTGTTCTACTGTATATATTGAACTTGCTTTAAAATTATGTCGTAATCCTAAAGTATGTCCAACTTCATGCAATACTAAGTCTACTAAACCATCATGTACATAACGCTTCAAGTCTTCTTCTGTGCCTTGTAATCCACCATTAATTAATAGTCGATTCCAGCCATATGCCATCTCTTTTTTTAAGTGATCTGAATAGTTACAAGCTTCGTGATTATCATGATTATAATCATGGTCATGCTCATGATTTTCATACCATAGTTGTGATATCTCGTCTTCAGTTACTGGTACAACATATTCATCAAATTCTTTATAAAAACTAGTAACAAAATCAGCGCTAATTCTTATATCAGCATCATAAAGTTGACCATTATATGGATTAGCTCTACTTGGGCCAACGGCATAACCTGATCCTGGTTGAACAAACCATCTAATGGTATTATATCTAATATCTGCAGGATTCCACTTAGCATCATCTGGCATCTGCTTAGCTACAACTGCATTTTTAAAACCTATAGCTTCAAATGCAATATTCCAAGATTCAATTCCTTCTTTAATAGCATCTCTAAATTCTTCAGGAACAGTATTCTCAATCCAATAAACAATTGGCTCAACAGGTTCAGATAATTTACTATAAGGATCTTTTTTTACGAGATTCCATTTCTGTATATATCTAACATACTGAGATTCTTGCAATGTATTAGAATAGTCTTGATATATTGTCGAAAAATATCCTATTCTATCATCAACTGGTCTTGGAATAAAATCATTTTCTAGTAATTCCATAATACTAATATGATATTTCATTTCCATACTTCTGGAGTTTGGTAAAGTATATGAATCTGTTGTTTTTTTACTTCTATAATATGCTGAGATTTCTAATTCAATATTACTATCAAAAGAGTCAATATCAATAAATGAACTATTTTTTAAATCAAAAGTATATCTTCCTTTAGCACGTTGAGATATATAAGAAATATCTCTTATAAATAAATTATTTGCATCGATCAAAATTACTTTAGTAGAATCATCATGGGGAATAATTTTAGTCGTTGCTATAATAGAATCAGAGAAATCATTATCTACAGCTTTTGAAATTGATTTATCTTCATCAGCTCTAAATAAAACATTGATATGAATCATTTGTATATTTTGTCCTACTTGCTTAAAAATAAAAGGAAATTCATTAAGCATAGCTGAGCTTCCATAGTAATAAGCATCACCAGATTGTCTAGTTATATTAGCCATGTACTCTGATTCAAAATGTTTGGGTTCTAATGCTAACAATAATTTATTATCATCTTCTTTAAAGTAAAAATCCCATAATCCAGATATCTTCTCAAAATCTTTAACTATTTCCGATAGTTTAGGAAGTGAACTTTTAAGTTTTTTTACAGCACTGGGAGTTTTTTTTATGCTTTTTTTCTTTGAATTTTTTAAAAAATCAATATCAAGCTGTTTGTATGGATCACAAAGCAAAAAGTTTGAAATAATAAATATTAAACAAAATGTTTTTAAATATTTGACCATAGTTTAAATTAATAAAAGACAGTTGATTTTCATAATTATTGTAAATTTAATATTTGATGCCTCTTAGGTCCTATCGAAATTATTTCAATAGGAACACCAATTTCAGAAGATAAAAAATTAATGTAAACTTTCGCTTCTTCAGGTAAATCTTCAAAAACACGACTACCTTCAACTGAGCAATTCCAACCTTTGAATTGTTTATATACTGGAGTTACTTCATCCAGGTAATTTAATACCTTGCTCATTTCTGTAATTTTACTACCTTTATACTCATAGTGTGTGCAAACATATATAGTTTCAAAACTATCCAATATATCTAATTTAGTTAGTGCAATTCCTGTTAGACCATTTATACAAGCACTATATTTTGCTGCTACAATATCAAACCAACCACATCTCCTTACTCTGCCAGTTGTAGCACCTAATTCTTTTCCAATAGATTGTAACTGTTTACCATTTTCATCAAATAACTCAGTAGGAAAAGGTCCTCCACCAACTCTAGTTACATAGGCTTTGAAAATACCTATAATACTATCCAGTTTATTCCCAGGAATTCCAAGCCCTGTACTTATTCCTCCTGATGAACAATTAGATGATGTTACATAGGGGAACGTCCCATGGTCTATATCTAATAATGTTCCTTGAGCACCTTCAATTAGTATATTACTCTTATATTTATTAAATAAAATTGGGAAAGAATCATTAATAAAGTCTTGAATTTTTATACATGAAGAATAATAATCATTTAAATTAATATTCAATAAATCATCCTCACAAATCTCATTTCTATCTATTGCAATTTTAATTCGTTCTTCTATTTTTTTCTTTAATATTTTTATATCTAATAAATCAATTGCACGAATACCTATTCTTTGATACTTATCCTGATATGTTGGGCCAATACCCTTGCATGTAGTTCCAATTTTTCCACCTGATTTTTCTTCATTAATTTTATCTATTAATTTGTGTAGCGGTGTTACAATATGTGCATAATAATCAATAATAATTCTATTATTAAAATCAATATTATTATTATTTAAACATTCAATTTCTTCAATAATGCCATCTGGATCAACAACCATACCTTTACCTAATATACAAACATTATTTTCTCTTAATATTCCAGTAGGAATTTGATGTAAAACAATTTTTTTATTGCTGTGATAAACAGTGTGCCCTGCATTACTGCCACCCTGATATCTTGCAACAATATTAACATTTTTGCTTAATAAATCAACTATTTTACCCTTTCCTTCATCACCCCATTGTCCACCCACAATTACATTTATTGACATAATATTAATCGTCCTCCTCTTCTATATTATATTTTTCTTCTAAAAATAATGTTACAGGACTAGCAATAAATATAGAAGAGTATGTTCCTAAAATTATTCCTATGATCAAGGCAATTGAAAATGGCTGAAGAACATCTCCGCCATAAATATATAAAACTAATACAACTATTAATGTTGTTAATGATGTTACCAGGGTTCTTTTTAATGTTTGGTTTAGAGATGTATTGAATATTTTTTTCTTATCACGATATGGATTTAACGACATGTTTTCTCTAATTCTATCATAAATGACGATGGTATCGTTCAGCGAATATCCTACAATTGTTAGTAAAGCAGCAATAATAGAAATGCTAATTTCTACGTTCATAAATACAAAAATTCCAAGTGTAATAAATACATCATGAAGCAAGGCAAATAAACTTCCTATCGCATAATATCCATCAAATCTGATGCTTATATACAATCCAATAAGTAATAAAGATGCAATAATTGCATTCCTAGCATTTACTCTTAATTCATCGCCAATTTTAGGTCCAATAGATTCAATCTGATTTATTGTATAGCTATTTCCATAAACCGTGTTTAATAAATCATTTATAACTTGTTCATCAGATAAATAACTCATTTTAAGCAAAACATATGATTCATTATTAGATTTGACTTCAACGACACTTACGGACTGATTTAAATTTTCTTCTAATGCCTGCCTAAGATTACTCAAATTAATATCTGTATCTACCTTTATATTAATTATAGTACCTCCAGTAAAATCAATTGAGCTTGGAATACCAATGAATAATAGTGATAATATACTAATCGTAAAAATTGATACTGATATAACAAACATTTGCTTGAAGTATTTAACAAAATTAAATTTCATTTTATTTATCATATACTTAACTTTTCAATTTGATTCATTTTAAATAATGTTAAGAAAATTGTTTTAGTAAAAAAGATTGCGGTGAACATAGAACATAATATCCCAACGCTAAGGGTCGTTGCAAACCCAACAATGGGTCCAGATCCTAAAAAAGATAAAATAAAAGCTGTTAATAGTGTTGTAACGTTGGCATCAAGAATAGTTATAAACGCTTTGTTATAACCGTTTTTGATTGCTGCGTAGTTAGGCGTTTTAGAATTAATTTCTTCTCTTATTCTTTCAAAAATAATGACATTTGCATCAACAGACATTCCTATAGTTAATAATAGGCCAGCTATACCTGGTAAGGTTAAAACAGCATTCATTGTGTATAGCACAGCAAAAACAATAATAATATTGAAAACAACCGCTAAATTTGCAATAATACCAGATCCCTTATAATATAATAACATAAAAACTAAAACCAGTAAAAGTCCTATAATCATTGAATTAGCGCCATCTGCAATTGAGTCTTCTCCTAGAGATGGGCCCACATAGTTAGTTTGGACGATAGATATTGGAGCCGGTAATTCTCCTGCTTTTAAAACACTTGCAATATCTTTAGCTTCTTGCATGCTTTCAAAACCACTGATTTGTGTACTACCAGATGAAATTTTATCTCTTATAAATGGAGCCATAAAAACCAAATCATCTAATATAATAGCTACTTGTCTATTAATATTTGCACCTGTAAACTTGCTCCATTTCCTTCTACCCTCTTTGCTCATATCTAAATTAACAACCCATTGACCTGCATTATTATTACCCATGTCAGACACAACGGCTTTAGGAGTTTGAATCATACCACCAGATATAGCAGGGTTTGATGAAACCAAATATAATCTTTGATATTCTATATATTGATTATCTTGATCATAATATGATAAAGGCTTGCTATCCCAAACAATTTTACTGTTAGATTTTATTAAGTTATTCACTTCAGTAGTTTTGAGTAATTTTTTAATCTCCTGAACATAACGTGTATTCACTAAATATCCTTCAGAGCCTTGATCTGGAATCATCAAACTATCTAGCGCAGGAACTCCATTCATATTCTTATTAATATAATTATTGATTTTATTTATCATATCAGTTAATTGATTTTGATTTTTAACCAGCGATAACTCAAAGTCTGCCGTACGTTGTATATATTTTTTAGCTTTAGAAATATCTGAAACTCCAGCCAACTCTACAACCAATCTGTTGTCACCTAATTTTTGAATGCTAGGTTCGCCAACGCCATACTGGTCATGGTCTTGTATTCTGTTTCGCATCACATCAAGAATACTTTGCATGGCATATTCATGTTGTTTTTTGATTTCTTGAATAACCTGATAATTATCTGAGGATTTTGTTAAATTAGAAAAATATTTATTGAGTTTAATGTCATTAGATTTTCCATACAATTCAATCTCTTTAATAATCTGGGAACTTTTCTTATTTGCATTTTCTTTTGCATTATTTAAAATATCATTAAATTCCTTTTTAGATTGTTTAGATAGATTTTTTTTAGATAATCTTTTTAAAAATAAATAGTCGTCTAATTCTAATATAATATTTAGGCCACCTTTTAAATCTAATCCTAAGTTTAAGCTTTGTTTTTGTTTAGAATCATTGCCCATAACATAATAATCAATTGAGGGATATATGTAGTAAAGAGAACTGGTCAAAATACAAGCAATAATAAACCATCTAAGTTTTAAATTATCTAACATTTAGGGGATTATATGTATATTAATATTCAATTAACAGTTTTTAGTTAGTTAAATTTAAGAGTAATTTTTTACATAGATAAAACATTTTCTTTTAAAATTACTAATATTGCATAAAAATACATGAAATTGTAAATTTAAAAATCTTATTTAATTAATAATGAAATCATTTAAAACAAAAATTATTACTATATTGAATCAAAAAGGTGGGGTTGGTAAAACAACTTCAGCTGTAAATATTTCATCTTTTTTAGCGATTACTGAAACACCCGTACTATTAATTGATATGGATCCTCAAGGAAATGCATCAACTGGAATAGGAATTTCTAATAAAAAGCTTTCAGTATACGACTTACTGATAAACAACAAAAATATTAGTAATGCTATATATAAAACAGAGATTGACTACCTTGACATTATTCCATCAAACTCCAAATTAGCAGGTGCAGAAATAGAATTAGTAAGTATGTTTACAAGAGAAACTATTTTGAAGCAAATTATTCAAAATATAATGGGAAAATATAAATATATAATTATTGATTGCCCTCCATCTCTTGGATTATTAACAATTAATGCCCTAACAGCAAGCAATTCGATTATTATTCCAATACAGTGCGAATACTATGCATTAGATGGTTTATCACAATTATTAAATACTATAAGATTAGTTCAAAAAAATCTAAATTCACATTTAGAGATTGAGGGAATATTAATTACCATGTTTGATTCACGATTGAACTTATCTCAACAGGTGCTTAAAGAAGTGCAAGATTATTTTGGAGATAAGGTATATAAAACATTAATAAATAGAAATGTAAAGCTTGGTGAGGCTCCAAGTCATGGGAAGCCCATAATACTTTATGATGCATCATCAACTGGCTCACAAAACTATATGAATTTAGTATCAGAAATTTTACAGAATAATGACTAAAGTACTCGGAAAAGGACTCGGAGCGCTAATTAGAAATTATAATTCAAATGTTGAATCCGAACATTTCAACTCAGAATTACCTATTAAAAATATTATTCCAAACAACAATCAGCCGAGAAAAGTTTTCAATTTAAAAAAATTGAACAGTCTTATTGATTCGATTAAAGAAAAAGGTATAATACAGCCTATTACTGTAAGGGATGTTGGTAATGATACATTTGAAATTATTGCTGGCGAGAGAAGATATAGAGCTGCAAAACAAATAAATCTAGCGACTGTTCCAGCATATATATTGAATATTAAAGATGATTTTGAAATGATGGAACTCGCACTTATTGAAAATATTCAAAGAGCAAACTTAAATGCTATGGAAGAATCAGAAGGGTATTTACTTTTAAAAGAAAAATATAATTTTAGTCAAGCAGATATTGCAAAAAAAATATCGAAAAGCAGATCAGAAATTGCTAACAAATTGAGGTTATTGAAGTTGCCAGCTAATATACAAACAAGTTTAAAAAACAGAGAAATTGAATACGGTCATGCAAGAGCAATTCTAAGTTTAAAAAATATATCTCATATAAATTCAGTCCATAAAAAAATCATAGGCAAAAAATTAAGCGTTAGAAATACTGAAGAAATAATAAAAAAAATTAATAATCCAGGTACTCAAACAAAAACAATAAAGAATCAAACAGTAAAAAAAGAAGAAAAACTATCTAACTATCTTAAATCAAGCGTTAGTGTTGTAACCAAAAAAAATGGCGATGGTAGAATTGAAATTAATTTTAATTCTAAAAAAAATCTTACTAAAATAATTAAACAAATCTTAAATGAAAAAAAAGTATAATATTATTATTTTAAATAATAGTACTCAAAAAAATTATTCCTTATCAATTAATAAGTTTAGTTTTTATGTTTTAGTATCAGCTCTAATATTGTTTTTAATATTCTCTATATTTGGCTTATTTAGATTTATTTCTCCTCATGCAAAACAAGTTGATTATAATCTTATGCAGACTTATAAAAAAGAAACAAATAATTTATTTGAATTAGTTAATCTTGATTCAGTTATTGCTAATAGCACCACAGTAAAAAAATATCTTAATCTAACACCAAATCATAAGCCAGTGGAAGGAGTTGTAACCCGAGGGCTAAGTGAAAACAATAAAAATCATAATGGAATAGATATTGCAGCGACTGCAAATAGCCCTGTATTATCAGCCCAGGAAGGAATGGTTGTTTTTGCAAATTTATTAAATGATTATGGTAATACTATTATTATTGCTCATCCGAACAGTTATTATACCGTTTATTCTCATTTAGAAAAAGCTATCGTGAATGAAAGAGATTATATACTAGCAAAGCAAATTATCGGATATGTGGGTCAAACAGGCAATAGCAATGGACCACATTTACATTTTGAAATATGGAAAAATAATCATATACTTGACCCTCGTGATTTTATAAAAGAGTATAAATTAAAAGATGTCTCTATTAAAGAATATAAATAATAATATTAGTTCGATTATTGGACCTGAAATGGAAATTAATGGGAATGTTTCTGTAAAAGGAGATTTATTAATTTATGGAACCATTCATGGTGATGTGAAATCTGATTCCGATATTATTTCTGCAAAAGACTCTGTTGTGAATGGAAATATCGAATCCAGGAATGCCTCAATAAGTGGGGTTGTTAAGGGTAGTTTAGCCATACAGTCTAAAGTAACATTAAAAAAAGATGCATACCTTAAGGGTGATTTAAAAGCATCAATTATAACTTTGGAAGAAGGTGCCAATTTTGATGGAATGTGTAGCATGGTTAAGGAAGAATATAGTAACGCCACGTCAACCTCTAGCAGTTTAAATACTGCCAATGAACAAGTTTAATAAAAACCTACAAAAAGCATTAAGTGTTTCTTCTACAATTTTAGGATCAATTTTACTTTTTGGAATAATTGGATTTTTTTTAAAAAATAAATTTGATAATTCAATATGGTTAGTAGTATGCTTAATTCTGGGATCAATAGTAGGGCTTTATGAGCTATACAAGCAAATGAATCGATGATTATAGTTTTCAATTTACTAATATCTTTTTTCTGCCTAATAAATATAATATTGTTTTACTACTTTGAAATTAAATTATCTAAAAACTATTTTTCTAATCATGCATTAATATTTATTTTTAAATTATCATTTATTTCAATGTTTATTTACTTTTTTATTTTTAATTTAAGCATCTCTAATTATAATAAATTTATTATTTCAGGGAGTTTGAATTTTACAATTTTTCATATTATTGAAGGCATAATAAGTCAAAAAAAATATTAAACTAATGACCAAAATAAATAAAACCTCCATTTTTATTATAAGCCTAGTATCAACTTTATTGGGTGCTTCAGGAGAATTTACTGGCTGGGGAAATGCTATTTTACACCACGTCGCTGATTCAAAATCAGTCGATATGTATGGAATCCAAATATCTAAACATATAATAATGCTATTAATATCTGCAGTTGTAACATTAATACTATCAATTTTAGCAACAAGTAAATACAGAAAAAATCCTAATGCAAAACCATCTGGTTTATCTCAGATTTTTGAAATTCTAATAGACTTTATCAATAAAGAAATTGTTATCCCTAATATTGGAAAAAGCTACATTAAAACATGGACTCCTGTTGCTATGACATTCTTTGTATTTATTTTAACCTGCAATTTACTAGGGTTAATTCCATTTTTTGAATTTATTAAAATTGGTGGTGGTGGTGGATCTACTGCAACTGGTAATTTTGGTGTTACTTTAGGGCTTGCAACCATTACCTTCTTTGCAATCATAGTGGCGGGTGTTAAAAAACATGGGTTTATCGGCCATTGGAAAAATATGGTACCAAGTGATGTACCTGCACCAGTATTAATTATATTGATTCCAATTGAAATTATTGGAATGTTTGTTAAGCCTTTTGCATTAATTATGAGACTTGGTGCTAATATGACTGCAGGTCATATCGGAATGGTTGCAATTTTTGCATTACCTATTATACTTGGTAATGGTATTGCAGGACAAGCTGATCCAACTGTTCTAAATTATCCAATTGGGTTTTTCGCAGGCTTTATTGCCGTATTATTAAATACTGCAATTTATGGTTTAGAAATAATTGTGAGCTTAGTACAAGCTTATGTATTTACACTTTTGTCATGTGTTTTTATTGGCATGGCAATTCACGCAGATCATTAAATAATAAAAGGAGAATAAAATGTCGATATTAAGAAAAACAACACTAGGTATGATTGGAATATCTTCAGTATTTGCAGCTAATCCAGGTGCAGCATTCGCACCATTGGGTGCTGGTATGATTGTTATTGGAGCAGCAGTTGGAATAGGTATGTTTGCATCAGCGGCAGCAAATGCGATTGCAAGACAACCAGAAGCAGCTAAAGATATTAGTGGAGCAGTTAACCTTCCTTTATTTCTAC
>CBFHVR010000090.1:0-3063 GCA_965659495.1 uncultured bacterium | reverse complement strand
GCTGTAGCTGATTCATTCGACTTAGATTACACAAACCCATTAGATCTAATATAAGATTCCCCAAAAACCCTTTGATAATTAATTTTATTAATTTAACTTAAAGTATTACTTTACATAAAATATTAGCCAAAAAATAAAGTGAGTAGGATAGTATGCAAGCGAATAAAGAGGTAAAAAAACTCTATTATTCAATAGGTGAAGTAAGTGAAATAACAGGATTGAAACAGTATGTTCTTAGATACTGGGAGAGTGAGTTCTCTCAATTGAACCCATCTAAGAATAGTGCGGGAAATAGAAATTATAGAAATACAGATATTGACTTAATTAGTGAGATTAAGGAATTATTGTATGATAGACGTTTTACTATCAAAGGTGCTAAACAGCATCTTAAAGATAAGGGAAAACAATCTTCATCTCCAATAAGTCATGATCAAGTTAAGACTATAAAAGAAAAAGTTATTAAGCTTACTGCAGCAGATTTAAAGACTCTAAAACGTATTAAAACCGGTTTAGAAGATTTGTTGCAACTTGTTGATAATCTAAAATAATATCATATAAGATATTTGACGTATTATATTTTGTTTATTAAATATAGCATGTAGGTTCTTTGCGTTTATTTTTTATAATAAAATATATAGAAAGGTAGCTAGTCTATGTATAGATGCAGTTATTCTGTAATTTTTTTTATATTTATTTCCCTATCATATTCTGAATATATATCAATTGAAAAAGCTGAAATTATAGCTCAAAATATTTTTTCAACAGAATATGCTAATTCCAAAACAAAAGAATTGTCAGCCATAAATATTAATGATGGTGAAAATACTGTTATTTATGCATTCAATAATGCAAATAACGGGTTTGTTTTAGTTTCCGCAGATGACAGAGTGATGCCTGTTCTTGGTTATAGCTTTAATAATGTATATAGTAATGATAATTTACCAATACAGCTTGAGGATATGATACTCTATTATAAAAAACAAATTATGTTTGCTATAAACAATAATACAATTCCTGATAATCATACTAAATCTTTATGGGATTATTATCTCTCTGGTAATTATAATAATAATAGAAATGTTTCACCATTAATGAACACAAATTGGGATCAAGGACATCCTTGGAATGATCAATGTCCACAAGATAACCAAGGACCTGGAGGAAATGTTTATGCTGGATGTGTAGCTACTGCAGCTGCTATGGTAATGAAATATTGGAATCATCCAGAATATGGTGAAGGTAACCATTCATATAACCATAGTGATTATGGTCTCATTAATGTTGATTTTAATACATTTTATAATTGGAATTCAATGTCAAATAACAGCTCGTCAGACCCAACAAGAAAAATACTTTATCACGTTGGTGTAAGTTGTGAAATGAATTATGGTCCATATGGTTCAGGTGCATGGGTAGGTGAGTATGAGCCAAGTTTAACTACAGCTTTAAAAGATTATTTTAAATATAATGAAGAAACAACATTTTTATCGAAAGATAATTATGATGATGTATTTTGGTTAGAAGCGGTTAAAACTGAATTAGATGAAGGTCGACCACTAATATATAAAGGTTATACACAAGATTTAAGTGCAGGGCATGCTTTTGTTGTAGATGGTTACGATGAAGATCTTTTTCATTTAAACTGGGGCTGGTCTGGTAGCTATAACGGCTGGTTTGCAATATCTAATTTATCTCCTGGAGGATATAATTTTAGCACATGGCAAGGTGCAGTATTTAATTTGTATCCAGAAGATGAGCAGGTATTTGGATGTACGGATATCAATGCATGTAATTATGATGAAAATGCAAATACAAATAATGATAGTTGTGAATATAATATAGATTGTTTAGGTGAATGTGGTGGAGATGCAATAATTGATGAATGTGGGGAATGTAATGGAAATGGTTCTTTATGTGTTGGTAATGCTATTTTATCGTTTGGAGATATAGATGAAAGTAATCTATCATTTGAAATACTTTTTGAAAGTGACACAGATATTGCTGGATTCCAATTTACAATCTATGATACTCCAGAAAATATTATGTTGGAAAGCTTTTCTGGTGGATTATCAGAATATTATAATTTCACAGTTTCATGTTCAGAAGAAGGTGTCGTTATAGGTTTTTCATTTAATGGTGACGTAATACCATCAGGTTCTGGTTTATTAACTACTGCTAATTATGCAATTAATGGCATTGATCCATACACAGTGATATGTTTTGAAGAAGTTATTTTCTCAAATCCAAATGGAACCGCAATAAATGTTACTACAGGGGAATGTGTTGCTTTAGAAGTATGTACATTTTCAGGTGATTTAAATAATGATGGAATTATTAATGTTTTAGATGTCATAATTAGTATCAATATGATACTAAATCCTGAAGATTTAGTTTTATGTGAATCAGATATAAATCAAGATCAAATTTTAAATATTCAAGATATTATACTATTAATGAATATTGTGCTGAATCAATAGTAAAAACGGGACGTGGCGTAGTCCGGTAGCGCACTTGACTGGGGGTCAAGGGGTCGGAGGTTCAAATCCTCTCGTTCCGACACCGTTAATAAACTGATAAACCCTTCTATTTTTAGAGGGGTTTTTTATTACATAGTGATTTAATCACACTTAATCAGATTTAATCTATAATGTGTGGTGGGGTGTCCAAGATGGGGTGGACAAAATAAATTATTAATATTTTTGATAAAAGAATATAATGAAATACCTTAGCTTATAATGTAATGCCTAAATAAGTATTTTATTAATTAAAAGGAGTTAATCTATGAAAAATATTTTCAGTTTTATTTTAATCGTTTTTTTGTTTGTTTCTTGTAGTCAAAGAATTGGTGATTTCAATGTAATGTCTACTAAAAATATAGATTTAAATGCTAACTATGTTAAAGTAGAAAGAAGTGTAAAAGGTGAAGATATGAAACCTATTATCATTTTATTTAATATGGGATATCCAAACCTTGAAGAAGCAATTGATGATGCTTTATCTAAGGTTGATAATGGTGTAATTATGACAGATGTTAGTCTAAAATATAGATGGTTTTATATTCCT
>CBFHVR010000089.1:0-94401 GCA_965659495.1 uncultured bacterium | reverse complement strand
TCAATGGCATGGTATGCACCGATTAAAAATGATGTTGGTACTATAGAAATATTTAATAAAAATATAATTTATGATTCGATATTACCAAATTCATTTAATACTATAGAGTCATTTTCTGGAAGATTTAATATTGATTTTTATTCAGATAGTGAAATGAATATTTTGCTGCAAGAAAATGATAAAGAAAATATTACTTTCAATAGTAACTATGATTTATTATCAGATGTCCTTGAAATAAAATCAAATAAAGATAATATTAATTATGATA
This sequence comes from uncultured bacterium, assembly GCA_965659495.1. Lineage (GTDB taxonomy): Bacteria > Fidelibacterota > Marinisomatia > SCGC-AAA003-L08 > D37C17. Next base: position 94,133 of record CBFHVR010000089.1, on the reverse strand, counting down.
TTAAAATATCTTATGAAATTAATAGTTTAATTGATGATAATATATCGTTTGCTAAAATTATTAATAATAATATTATTCCAATCCCATCATATACAGAAAATAATAAACTAATAGCATATGTAAAAGATTTTGATTCGTATGTTGTTGTTAATGGATATAGCAGTGAGAACCAAGATGAAATGCCAAGTCAAGTTAGTGTTATATCATGTTATCCAAATCCATTTAATCCATCTACTATAATTAGTTATTTTGTTGAAACTGAAGTAAATGCTAAATTGAATATATATAACTTAAATGGACAAGAGGTGTATAAAAATAATAATATAAAATCTGATGTTGGTTTAAATAAATATAAATGGAATGGTATAGATAACAATGGAAATTATTTAACATCTGGTATTTATTTTGTGATGATTGAATTAGGCGAACAAATTTTAATGGATAAGGTAACATTGTTGAAATGAAAAAAATGTTATCTATACTAATATTTCTGTTCAGTTGTGACACTCTTGATGAGCAATTTGGTGTACAAGAATTTGAAGATAGTTTTAGTTATTACGATTTTGTTTCATATGGCTGGGGAGAAGTATTTAATGGAGATAAAACATTGGCACTGGATTATTTTAATCAAGCTTTAAATTCATATGATATAACTTATTACAATAGTGCTGTAGTTGGAATGGGATGGGCGGTAACCTATCAGGCAAATAATTTACTTAATACTTCAGAATGTATTAATAATGTCGAAGATTGTACAGATCAAGTGGACGAGTATAGAAATAATGCAAAATGTTATTTTTATAAAGCATCATTAAATGAAGATTTAAGCTTGCAAAATAGTTCTCAAATTTTAGAGTGGTGTAATGATGATGGATTAGATATTAATCAATTGTATAATAGTGTAGACTTTATGAATCTTGAAATGCAAGATATGGTAACATACTATACAGATTGTTTAGATGAAGATGGCAATCCTTATGTAAGTTGTTTTGAAAACTTTGTCATTGATCTTAAGGTAGGATATATCTATTTAGAATACTTATCTTACATTCAATCTATTTTGGATGAATCGGTTACGAATGAATCATCAGATGATATTATTGCTTTATTTGAACAATTTTATGCTTCATATTCAAATTACAATATAATGGACGATAAATCTAACTATACCACTGATTATATGCTTACTTATAAAAATATTACATCCCTCATTTCGACACTATATTTAAACTCTGGTAATTATAGCTCTGCGTGTCAGTATGCTCAATATACTTGTCCAGATTTAGCTTGTGATGAAAATATTCTAAATCTTATTGAGTGTTTAGATAATTTCTAAGATTAACTACATTTTGTTACACCTTTTATCGTCTAAAAAATATATTTACATCATATATTATAATTAGAAATTATGTATTTTTTATTTGTCATATTATATTTATCAATTGCTATAACTGATGATTTGTTAAGTCTTCCACATTATTTTACTGATGAGGAATTAAAAAATAAATCATTTATAAATACTATGGCGAGAGATACTGATCCTCCTTTATCACCTGTTAGAAATATTGCTGAATTTGAACCTATGCATGGAGTTTTAGTAAGATACCCATTTGGAATACCTACATCAATGATTCAAGAAATGGCTGAAGATGTTATCATCTATTGTTTAGTTTCACAATCTCTTCAAAGTTCTGCTTATAATTCTATGAATAATGTTGGAGTAGATATGTCTAATGTGGAATTTATTCTAGGCTCAACAGATTCTTACTGGACAAGAGATTATGGTCCTTGGTGGGTTGTTGATGGAAATAAAGATGTTGGTATTGTTGATTTTACATATAATAGACCAAGACCTAATGATAATGCGGCACCCTTAAAAGTATCAGATTATTTAAGTTCTCCTTATTATGCAACAGATGTAGTTCATTGTGGAGGAAATTATATGACTGATGGTTATGGCCTTTCAGCTTCAAGCACGCTTGTTTATGAAGAAAATAATATAAGCGATAATCAAGTTAATGAAAATATGCTAGAATATTATGGCATACATACATATCATACTATTGATGATCCAAATAATACATATATAGATCATATCGACTGTTGGGGTAAGTTTTTATCTCCTCAAAAATTACTGATTCGATCTGTACCCACAAATCACCCCCAATATTCTGAAATAGAGGATGTTGTTACTTATTTTGAATCTATTTTTAATTCTTTTGGGGAACCTTGGGAAATTTTTAGAGTTTATACACCTAATAATCAGCCCTATACAAATTCCTTAATTTTAAATGATAAGGTTTTTGTTCCACTAATGAACAGTTCTTGGGATGGTGATGCTTTAAGTATTTATGAAGAAGCATTGCCTGGATATGAAATATTAGGCTATACTGGTTCGTGGGAATCGACTGATGCTTTGCATTGTCGAACTAAAGGTATTCCTGATTTGGGAATGCTTCAAATTTTTCATAATCCATTAGATGATTTTTATGAACCTCAAATAGATGGGTATAGTTTACAGGCTACTATCGATGATTTAAGTCAAACTGGACTTATTTATGATGATTTGAGAGTGTTTTGGAAAAATGATTCAATGGAACAATTTTATCCCATCAATATGGATGTTTGTGATACTGATATATTAGATTGTTATCAAGCCACTATACCTCCTTATGATGAAGATACTAATATTAATTATTTTATTACTGCCCGTGATTATTCAGATCGATTCGAACGGTTACCAATGGCTGGTTACTATAGTTTTAGTGCTGTTGCAACACAGTTAAATGATCTAGGTGATATAAATATGGATGATACAGTTAATGTATTAGATGTAGTATTGACTGTAAATTTTGTACTTGGAGTTGGAGATTTAACAAATTATCAAATTGAACTATCAGATTTGAATAATGACCAGATAGTTAATATATTAGATATAATATTAATTGTAAATTTAATATTGGAAGACTAAAATGAAATTTTTTTTAATCATAATAACTTTTTTATCTACCTTATTTTCTCATGATATATATCATCAGATATATAAGGAGATAAAAATTTATAATAGTTCTTTGAGTAATCATCAGATTTTACACTCATTAGCTATTGATGTTGATCATATTATTAAAAAAGATGAGTTTATACAATTTGTAATTAGTCAGCATGATTTAAATAAGTTGATTTCTGAGAATATTGATTTTGATATAATTCACGATGATATTGAGGAATTTTATAAAAGTAGATTGATACAAAATTACTCCAGCAGAGACTTTGATTATGGTTCCATGGGTGGATATTATACTTTTGATGAAATAGAGCAGAATCTTGATGAGCTTAGTAGTTTATATCCTAATTTAATATCGGAAAAAATTTCAATTGGGCAATCATTGGAAGGTAGAAATATATGGGCTATTAAAGTTAGTGATAATCCTAATATTGATGAAAATGAACCTCAAGCTCTATATACTGGATTGCATCACTCCAGAGAGCCAATGAGTTATATGAATTTATTTTATTTTATGCACTGGTTAGGAGAAAATTATAATTCAGATTTATTAGCACAACATTTAGTAAATAATAGAGAAATTTGGTTTATCCCAGCCATTAATCCTGATGGATTGGTTTATAATCAATCCATTGCTCCAAGTGGTGGAGGTATGCAGAGAAAAAATACAAGAGATACTTGTAGTGGTACGCCTATAGGAGTTGATTTAAATAGAAATTATGGATATTTATGGGGTTATGATAATGATGGATCAAGCCCAGATGGATGTAGCGAAACTTATAGAGGTACTAGTCCATTTTCAGAGCCAGAAACTCAAGCAGTTAGAGACTTTGTTAATCAACATAATTTTAAAATAAATTTTAATTATCACAGTTATAGTGATTTATTGATATATCCATTTGGATATGAATATGAAAATAATGCTCCCCAGGAAGATATAGATATATTTATAGAATATGGTGAAGATATGGTTCAATATAATGATTATGTCTTAGGGACCGGACCAGATTTATTATATCCAGTAAATGGTGATGCTTGTGATTGGATGTATGGAGAAGCTGGTATTTTTTCCTATACACCTGAGATTGGAGGTAATTCTGATGGTTTTTGGCCTGCTACTCAAAGAATTTTACCCCTAGCTGAAGAAAATTTATATCCTAATCAAGTACTTGCATTAAACGCAGGTTCAAAATATGATGTTGAGATTTCTTTAAATAGTGAAAGTTTTAATTCAAATGATTTATATCCTTTATTTATATCGATAATGAATAGAGGTTTAAGTAATGCTAATGGATCAGTAAAAATTGATATTTTATCATCTGAAAATTTAATTTTTGAATTAGATCAAATAACTTTAAACGAATTAGATTCTAGAGATTCTATTGATTTAGGTGATATAACCTACTTCGAATTAAGTAACCAAGCTGTTAATGGTTCAATTGAAACAATTACTGTTAATGTTTATGATAATGATTATTATTATTATTCAGATTCTATCGAGATTCTAATTGGACAGCCAATATCATATATTTTTGACGATTTTGAATCTAATTCTTCATGGCAAGTTGGTGCTTCTACAGATTTAGCTACTGCGGGATTATGGGAGAGAGCAATTCCTAGTCCTACCTATGAAGATGATAATCAAATCGTTCAACCTGGTAGTGATTATTCAGAATTTGGAGAATATTGTTTTATGACAGAGAATTCTTTTAATCCTGATAATGAAGCTCAGTCTGATGTTGATGGTGGTTCAACAACATTGTTTTCTCCAATTTATGATTTATCAATGTATAATCAAGCTTTAGTTTCTTATTGGAAATGGTATACTAATAATTTGGGCAATAATCCTGGAACAGACCTCTGGAAAGTAGAAGTTAGTAATGATGAAGGTCAATCTTGGGTTAGTCTTGAAAATACTAATTTATCAAATAATTACTGGGAATTTAATCAATTTATTATCTCTGATTTTGTGACTTTAACTGATAAAATTCAATTTAAGTTTGTTGCAGAAGATATATTTAATGATGGAGATGTTGGTTCTGGTGGTTCTTTAGTTGAAGCAGCAATAGATGATTTTAGGATTTCAATTTTTGAAGATAGTAATCAATGTATCACAGGAGATCTTAATGAAGATTCTTTAGTAAATGTTGTAGATATAGTATTAATGGTTAATTTAATTATTGATGATAATGCTGATACAGATGATTATCTATGTTCTTCTGATTTTAATCAGGATAGTTTAATTAATATTCAAGATATAGTATTATTAGTTTCTCTTATACTTAATTAAACGCCTTTTTTATCCTTATCCCATATTTCTTTGTGTAATTGTATTTGGAATCTAACTCTAAGGTTATCTTTTAATATCCAATTAATAATTTTCTCTTTATCTATTTTATCATAAACTGGTGACATTAGGATTAAGCATTTATTTTCTAAGTCATTTTCTTCAATTATTTTTTTAGACCAATCGTAGTCAGTTTTATTGCCAATCACAAATTTAATCTCATCTGTTTTTTTTATATACTTTAAATTATCCCATAAATTTTTATGCTCCATATTACTAGAAGGGCATTTTAAATCAAGTATTATATGAGTATTTTTTGAAATATTTTTAATTGTTAAAGAACCACCTGTCTCAATTAATACTTTTTTACCATTTTTTTCTAATTCTTTTATCAGTTTAATATAGTTTTTTTGAAGTAGAGGCTCTCCACCAGTGATTTCTACTAAATTACATTTATATGAATTAATTTTTTTTATAATATCTTTTATTTTTAAATCTTCACCTTCATAAAAAGCATACTCCGTATCGCAGTAAGAACATCTCAAATTACAGTAAGTTAATCTTACAAAAACACAAGGTAAACCTGAGTAGGATGATTCACCTTGAATACTGTAATATATCTCATTAATTTTTAAAGACATTTTTCAATAAATTTATTTTCAATAGGTACATAAATTTATTAACTTAAAAGCAATTCTACTTATTATATTTTATTAATTTAAAGGAAAAAATGGAAAATAATTTCCCAAAATTGTTCATTCCTGGTCCCACACATGTGTCTAAAGAAATTCTAGAAGAATTTTGTACGAATCAAATCGGACATAGAACTCCTGAAATATCAGAGTTAATTGAATTTATTACGCATGGAATAAAAGAAATTTTATATACTAAAAATACAATCTTTTTAATTTCTCATGCAGCTACAGGATTATGGGAAATGGGTACTAAAAATTCTTCTGAAAAAAGTATATTGCATTGTGTCAATGGAGCTTTTAGTTCAAAATGGGCATTATCATCTGATAAGTGTGGACTTAATGTTGGTATAATTGATTACGAATGGGGTAAAGGTGTTAAAGTAGAAGATGTTGATAAATATTTATCTACTGGTAATTATGATGTGTTTGCTATGGTTCATAATGAAACGTCTACAGGTGTTATGAGCAATCTTGAAGAAATTTCAGAATTATTAAAATCAAAATATCCCGATGTTATATGGCTAGTAGACGCTGTAAGTTCTATGGCTGGAGTTAAAATAAATGTAGATGAATTAGGTATTGATTTTTTACTATCTTCAACTCAAAAAGCTTGGGGTCTTCCTGCTGGTTTTTCTGTATGTTCAGTATCTGATAGAATGATAGAAAAATCAAAGAAGATTCAAAATAAAGGTTATTTTTTAGATATAGAAGTATATGATAAGTATATAAAAAAGCTGCAAACACCAACAACTCCATCAATTCCTCATATGTTTGGTCTTAAAAAAGTAATAGAAATAATTAAAGATGAAGGACTTAATAATAGATGGAATAGACATATAGAAATGGCAGAGTTTACTAGAAGTTGGGCTTTTAATCATGGCCAAGAATTATTTCCTGAGGCAAATTATGAATCTCTTACTTTAACATGTATTAAAAATATAAAAAAATGGGATGTAAATAAAATTAACGAATTATTATTGGATAGAGGATTTAGAATGGATAGAGGATATGGTTCATTGAGGGGTGAAGTTTTTAGAGTTCCGCATATGGGCAATATATATATGAGTGATTTAAAAGAATATTTAAATATATTTGATGAGGTCTTATGTCAATTAAAATATTAGTTACTGATCCATTATCAAATAATGGTATCGAATTATTAAAGAAATCTAAATTGGAAGTTATTTATAAGCCCAATACTCCATTAGATGATTTATCATCAGTAATAAAAGATATTGATGGTTGGATTATTAGAAGTGGAACAAAAGTTTTAAAAAAACATATATTAAAAGCTAAAAAGTTACAAATTATTGGAAGAGCTGGTGTAGGAACAGATAATATAGATATAGAATCAGCTACCTTAAATGGAGTTGTGGTTATGAATGTTCCTGATGGCAATACAATTTCTGCAGCTGAACATACAGTAACTATGATTTCTTCTTTATCAAGAAATATTCATCTTGGTCATATGGGACTTATGAATGGAAGCTGGGATAGGCATAAATTAGTAGGTAACGAATTAAGAGGAAAGACTCTTGGAGTAGTTGGTTTAGGTAAAATAGGGATAGAAGTTATTAAAAGATGTTTATCTTTTGATATGAAAATTCTTGGTTTTGATCCTTATGTTAGCCAAGACCAATTTGATGAATCTGAGATAAGGATTGTATCTATTGATAAATTAACAAAAAATAGTGATTATATCAGTTTGCATGTTCCTTTGAATGATAAAACAAAAGATTTATTTGATTTAAACAGAATCAAAATGATGAAAAAAACATCAAAAATTATTAATGTTGCAAGAGGCGGAATAGTTAATGAAAATGATTTGTCAAAAGCTTTAAATGAAGAGTTGATTTCTGGTGCAGCAATTGATGTTTTTACAAAAGAGCCCATTGATAAAAAAAATAAGTTATTGAGTACTAAAAATATATTATTAACACCGCATCTTGGCGCGTCTACTTTTGAAGCTAAAGAAGGTGTTTCTACAGGTGTATGTCAACAAATCATAGAATATTTTTTAAATGAGAAATTATTAAACGTATTAAATGTTCCAGTATCTGATTCGGCATTATTAAAAAAAATGACACCCTTTTATAAATTAACAGAAAAAATGGGAAGTATATTATATCAATTATCATCATCTCCAATAAAAAGTATTTCCGTTACATGTCATGGTTCAGCTGAAGATAGCAAATCAATATTGACTGTTTTGATTAAATCTGTTTTAGAAGAAATTATTGATAGTAGGATAAATATGATTAATGCTGATTATGTAGCTAAAGAAAGAGGTATTTCATCTGCTCACAGTTATAATAATGATGACATTCCATTTTTAAATTTAGTTAAGTGTTATATTGAAACAGATGATGCTACTATAGAAATATCTGGAAGTATTTTTGATAAAAATCACATGCGAATTGTAAATATTATGGGCTTTAATATTGATTTAAATCCAGAAGGAAATATGTTATTTATTATAAATAAAGATACTCCAGGTGTAGTTGGTAAAATTGGATCTTTATTAGGTGAACATAATATTAATATTGCAAGTTATCAACTTGGAAGAGTGAATAATAATACAGATGCATACGGAGTTATAAAATTAGATGCTATAATCACTAATGATACTCTTTCAAATTTAGAAAAACTTGATGAAATAGTAAAGGTATGGCAAGTAAACGTTGGATAAGATTACAGACTATTTATCATCAATTAATTTATCGAAAAATAAAATTTTTATAAAATATCTAAATTTATTAAAAAAGAAATCAAAAAATGTTTCAAATATTAGTGCAAATAAATTAGAAGTTGAAAAGCTAAAATTAGACTTAATGAAGTTGTACTATAGGCTGGGTAAATATATATCAAAAAAAAATTACAATGAAAATATATCTGATTTTTCGTACGATGAAGAATATCTAAGTATTAATAAAAAAATAAATAAATTAAAATCTTATATAAAAAAAATAAAAATCTAATTTGATTAAAATTTTCTCTTCTATTTTTAGTCTTTGATTTTGATTTTTTTATAGTTAATTTTTGTCCAATTAAAATTTTACTATATCCGTGTTAAATATTTTTAATAAATATAAACTAATTCTTATTGATAAAGATAAGACGTCCGTGAAGGAAGTCAACTCACGTAATATATCTATATTTTTTATATCAATTTCTTTACTAGTAGTAGTATTTTTTTCTATTTTATTATTTTCTAATGATTTTAATGATTTTATTACAATGAAATCTATTCAAAATCATAAAAATGATAATGCAGAATTACAAAATATTATAGATAATCAAACTACTGAAATTTCTTTATTATTAGAAGAAATTAATAATTTAAATATCAGGGATAATAACGTTAGAAAATTATTAAAATTACCTGAGATAAATAATGATATAAGGAAATTAGGTGTTGGGGGTAGCTCAAATAATAAAAATGATAAGTTTAATGAACTAGAATATTTACTACCTAAAAATACTGATTTAACTCAGTTGAATGATAATATCTATTTTTTACAACGTTCAATTAATTTAGGTAAGTTAAGTTACAGGGAAATTGAAAATAAAGCAACTTTAGAAAAAAAATATTTCACACATTATCCTGCTATAAAACCTGTATGTATGAAAAATAGTAAGTTTACATCTGGCTATGGATATAGGTATGATCCATTTACAAATAAAAAAAAACTACATGAAGGTGATGATTTTTCAGCAAAAAGAGGTACCGAAGTCATGTCCACTGCAGATGGTATTGTAAAAACTTCCAGATATTATGGCTCATTTGGAAATTACATTGAGATTGATCATGGAAATGGATATGTTACATGTTATGGCCATTTACATAAGAGGAATGTAAAAAAAGGTCAGAAAGTTGAAAGAGGTCAATTAATTGGTCAAGTAGGTAATACGGGTAGATCTACTGCTTCACATCTACATTATGAAATTAGATATAAAAATAAAACTTTAGATCCTTCTGATTTTTATTTTGACTTGTCGTTATAAATGCTAGAAAATACAAATATATCATCAAATATTATTAAACCTAAGGTTATTAGTCAGCTTACTTATTATATAGAAACCTATGGTTGTCAGATGAATGTTTCTGACTCAGAATTAGTAAGTAACGAATTAGAAAAAATAGGATATACTAGTTCTGATAAAATAGAGCTAGCTGATTTGATTTTGCTTAATACTTGTTCTATAAGAGATAAAGCTGAAGAGACCGTTCATAATAGACTTAATAGTCTACATTATTTGAAAAAAAATAATCCAAAATTACTAATTGGGGTTATTGGGTGTATGGCTCAAAACTTAAAAAATGAACTGTTGGATTCTAAACCATATATAGATATAATTTTGGGACCAGATTCATATAGAAAAATATCGGATATTGTATATGATCGAAATAATAAAATAGATCATATCGTTGATACTAAGTTATCTAAGTATGAAGTATATGATAATATGTATCCTTCCAGAAATTCAGGTGTAAATGCATGGGTTCCTATAATGAGGGGCTGTGATAAGTTTTGTACTTTTTGTATAGTACCATTTACCAGAGGTAGAGAAAGAAGTAGGACTATAGAAAGTATAGTTAAAGAGATTAACTTAGCTGTTGAAGAAGGTTTTGTAGAGATAACATTATTAGGTCAAAATGTTAATTCCTATAAAACCCCAGGAGGAGATTTCCCTATTTTATTAGAAAAAGTTGCTAATATAAAAGGAGTTAAAAGGATTAGATATACCTCCCCTCATCCAAAAGATATAAATATTGATGTATTGAAAGTGATGAGTAAATATGATAACATTTGTAAGAATATACATCTTCCATTACAATCTGGTTCTACAAAGATTTTGAAAGTGATGAATAGAACTTACTCTAAAGAAAATTTTTTAAATCTTGTAAAAATAATTAAAGAATATATACCAGATTGTTCATTAAGTACAGATATAATAGTTGGTTTTCCAGGAGAAGATGATTTTGATTTTCAAGAAACACTTGATGTGGTTAAAAAAGTTGAGTTTAACTTTTCATATATGTTTAAATATTCTTCTAGGCCAGGTACCAAAGCAGCTCAGTACACGAATCAAATAAATGAAGATATAAAACAAAAAAGATTAGAAGAATTAATTGAGTTGCAAAATAATATTAGATTAAAAGTTAATAAATCTAAAATAGGAAAAATCGAAAAAGTATTAATTGAAAAAAATAGTAAAAAATCTGATCAGTTTTGGTCTGGAAGAACGGATGGTAACATATTGACAATTATAAAGAAAAATAATGAAAAAGTAAAAGATATTGTAGATGTCTTAATAACAGATGCAAGAGGTCTTAGTCTATTTGGTGAAAACATTAATAATAAAGGTCAAATTTCATGAAACTTTTAAAATATATATTTTTTACAATAATATTAATCTCTTGTATATTTTTTATTATTCAATTAGATCAATTGAATACAATTAATCAGGAACCAATTAAAATAAAAATTCCTTATATAAGCGCAATTGATCCTTCAAATGATGGTGTTAAAGTATGGGAGGCTATTTTACTATCAGTTTCTCTGGGTGTCTTTATTGGATTTCTTATTGCCTTATATCAGATCATTACTCAAACTTCAGAAATAATGTCACTAAAATCTAAAATTAGAAGATTAAATCATGAGCTAGATAATCTTAGAAATCAATCAATTGATGATGATATTGATATAAAAGATGAAATATCTATTGAGGAAGATCTATAGATCATGTTTTCAATTCTTATTTTAATTCCAATTTTAGGAATTGCTATTTATTTACTCTACTATAAGAAATTAAAACCTCATAAAGTAAATAATATTAGAGAAATTTATGCTGAAGGCTTAGATATGCTTGTATCTGGAAAAAGAATTGCAGCGTATAAGAATTTTAAAAGTATAATAAATGAAGATTCTAATAATATTAAAGCTTATTTAAGATTAGGACAAATATTGAGAGAAGGTGGTAATGCTATAAAAGCATTAAAAATACATAAAAGTTTATTACTTAGGAAAAAAATAACAGTGTATGAAAAAATTGAATTATATAAAAATATAGCTATGAATTATTATGAACTTCATAACTTTGATAAATCAATTTTAGAAGCTGATAAAATATTAAAAATAGAAAAAGATAATGAATGGGCAATACATCACTTGATTTCACTTTATAAAAAAAATAATGATTGGATGAAAGCTACTGAATATCTTAAATCATATTTCAATGCTACAGGTAAAAGAGATAATCATAAGTTAGCATTATATAAAATTCAGCATGCTAGAACAGAAATTGAAGTTAATAATTTTGAAGAAGCTCGTGATATTTTAGGTAGAGCTCTTAATCTTGAAGATGATTTAGCTATTGCTTACTATTATTTAGGTAAAACTTATTCTAAGGAAAGTAGCTTGATATATGATGAAGCTATCGAATTAGAGAAAAGTGGTTTAAATAGTCTATCTGATAAAGAAAAGTATAATCAATATGTAACTGATGCTAAAGAAACTTTATCTAAATCTATTCCTATGTGGATTCATTATTTAGAAATTAATCCACAACAGTCATGGTTTGTTATCCCGCTTTTAAAAGATGCTCTTTTCTCCTTAGATAGATATTCTGAATTAGAAGATATATTTTATAAACTATCTGAAAAATTTCCAGATAGTATAGAAATTTTAGCTGCTTTAGCTGATTATTATTCAAATAAAGGTAATTTAGATAAAGCTATAGATATTATTGAAAAAGCTTTAAAGCAAAATAAAAACTCTATTTTAGTAAAATTAATTAAATTTAAATTGAATATTCAAAAAACTTCTCAAAATATTTCACTTAATGATATCGATGATATTATTGCATTTATTTTAAAGGATACTGCTTATCAAATGATTAATGATCAATCTTTAAATTCTGATATTAAATGGCTATTTAATAATGATAAAAATATCTCATAAATTTATTTTTTTCATATATTCTTTGATTTTAATTAGTTGTCCTATTCTTGATGATAAAACATTAGAACAGTCTATTAATTATATATTGGATGGTAATTATATTTATAAAGATAAATATATAAGCAATAAAAACAATGAGAGTCTTTATTATAATTCTATATATAAAGTATTATCAACAGATAAATCAGAAGTTGGTTATCTAAGTGGTCTTATAGAATATGATGGTGAAAAATCTAGTAAACATTTTAAAGAATTTTATAATAATAATCCTAAGAATGAATATGCCGATGATGCTGTTGTTAAAGTTGCTGAATTTTACTATTCTAGTGGTCTTTATATTAAATCAAGTGAATGGTATCGTAAGATTCCTTTTGAATATTCTAATTCAAATCACTTAGATAAATCAGTTGCTTATTTTCTTAATTCTTTATTAATTGCTGGACATAAAGATACTGTTAATTACTACGTCGAAATTTTTAAAGATAAATATCCTAAATTGAATTATTCAAACGAATATTTATTTGAGTCTCAAATCAAAAAAAATAAAAAAAAATCTTATTATAGCGAACCTAAAAAAAATAATAAAAAATTATTTTCTGTACAAATTGGTTCTTTTGAAAACTATGATTTAGCTAAAAATAAAAAAAGAATGTTATCTAGAGAAGGTTTTTTATCAAGGGTGGAGGAAGTATCAGTAAATGGAAAGGTTTTTTATTCTGTTAGAGTTGGATTATTCGAATCATCAAAATTAGCTAAAAAAGAACAAGTTAGGTTGATTTCAAGAATTGGTCTTTATGATTCAATAATAATTGAGGTTAAATAAATATGGAAGCGAACGTGACCCTGGTGGGCACCGCGGTCTTCAAAGCCGTTGTTCTGGTGAATAACTGGAAGGTGGGTTCGATTCCCACACGTTTCCGCTAAACTATGGTTTATTCAAAATATATATCGTACTTAATTAAATTGGTTTGGTTTATTGTTTTTCTATTAATTATTTTTATTGATAGGAGTAATAGTATTCAAAAAATATCAACAATAGTACTGTTGCTTATGATATCTATTATAACCGTAATTAGATCTCTTAATTCAAGAAATGAGTGGAGAGAAATTATCGAAGATGGTGATGTTGAAATTAAAGAAAAAATAAGCTTTGATGATTAAATTAAAAATTTCCTAGTACAATATTAGTTAATGTAACTATATCTAGAACATTAATGATATCATCAGAATTCATATCAACATTTTCGCTATAATCAGATAGACCGAGTATTATATTAACTGTAGAAATTATATCTAGTATATTAATAATTCCATCAAGATTTAAATCTCCCAAAAGTATTTGACTGTCAAAATAATCATAACCATATTTTTGAGCTCTTGGAATCATTTGATTGCCAGAACCAGGGTGAGTATATGTCCAAACAACATTTCCACTTTGTGTTACTTCAAACATGTATGAATCATCAGCAACAGTTACCAATGTATTTCCATTAGGTTGCCTAAAAGCTCCAGATTGAACATCTGAAAAGAAGTTACTCTGATATAACCACTCCCAAGATGTGGGACCAAATGCATCATTATTATTAATATCATACGTTCCATTATCATTTAATGGAGGAGAAAATTCTAGTGCAGCTGAATTATTATTAGAATGCCGATTATTATATAAAATAAGATTTCCTTCACCTGGATAACCCTCAGGTATCCAATTGACACTATGTTGACTTTCTAAAATTTGATCGGAATTATTCCCTCTATCATAATTTGAAGGGTTACCCCATCTGTACAATAAATCACCACCCATACCAGAATTGCCACCTGAATGTGATGCAGCTTCAGCTGTAGTCGTACTATGATCAATAATATAAATTTCGCCCATATGTCTAGATGATATTACTATTTGATCTAAATCTGCATTATAATCAATAGCATTGACATGAATCCAATCTCCATTTGCATTACCTCCAGGGCCTCCATTACTTCCCACAGAATTACAGTTTATATCCATAAGCTCAGGATGTTCTGAAACAACGCCATAAAATGCATCATATTGACTTCCTAAATCTTGAACTAGATGATCCCACAAATGCCATTCCCAAACAACTGTAGCATCTCCGTTATTTAAATTAGGTTCAATTTCAAATATTGCTGTTGACCACATTTGATTTAGGGAATTATTAACAGATGTTCTTCCATAGGAACTCCATTCACTTTGATATTTTCTTTCCCATGCAACAAGTAAAATATTACCATTTGGCATTACATCTATATCATGGTGGTGCTGATATGTTTGATTAGATACTTCATGAGACCATAGTAAATCTCCATCCCAATTATAAATTTCAACTTTTCCACCAACACCTCCAGACTCCATGGTTGGATTATTTGATCTGCATGGGTAGTATAATAAAGTATTTTCAAAACCTGGCTCATCTCCCTGGTAAAGATATGGCATACTTGCAGCACCGCTAGAATGACTCCATGAATTATAGGTTGAACCATTAGTATCTTTTAAATAACTAGTAGAACCACCGCCTCCACCTCCGCCACCACCTTGAGGAGTGTATAAAACATAACCTTCATAAACTTCTTGGGATAATACTATTTGGAATAGTAAAATAAAAAATATTTTTATCATAATAGTCTCTTTTTTTTAAGTAGTTGTCAACTTATATAAGTTAAATATCTTAATAAAGAATGTAAAATTATTAAATGTAATTGATTGTAATAAATAGTTACGTTTTATGTTTTTAAAAAAATATATATAACGTGTAATATTTATAATGAATATTTCAATCTTTAAAAGATTTACTGTTGTATATTCAATTATGGGCTATATTTTTGGTAGTTGGATTACACCTGTTTTATTATTACCTGTAATTTTAATACTTAGATTTATAATTTTTTTATTTATGATAGTAGATAAAATATTTTATTTATCGTTATCAAAAATATCGATTAATAGTCCAATTATAATTGTTGGAAATCCTCGATCAGGAACTACTTTTATTCAAAGATTTTTAGTTACTAATAAATTTGGTCAAGGTTCAGAGCTATGGCAAATGATTTACCCCTCAATAATTCTTCAAAAGTTATTAAAACCAATTTTACCAGTATTAGAATTAATTAGTCCAGCAAAGCATCATTCAACAGCTGCTCATAAAACGAGTTTATCATCGGTGGAAACTGATGATGTGGGTATGTTATTTAGATTTTTTGACGGATTTTTTTTATATGGTTTCTTTTTATCATGGTCAAAGAAAGATTTATTTAATTGGGTTGATCCAAAATTTAGAGATAATTCTACCAGAGATTATAATTGGCTTGAATCGGTGTGGAAGAGAATCCTAATAAGTTCTAAGCAAGATAGAATAATTGCTAAATTATTTTCTGTAAGTGCAAATTGTCCTAAGTTCCAGGAACGCTATCCTGATTCTAAATTACTTTATATGGTGAGAAACCCTATTGATGTGATTCCATCAGGATTAAGCTTAGTTACTGGGGTATTAGATAAAAAATTTGGTTTTTGGGACAAACCTAAAATTGATAGAGATAGATTTATTAGTAACTTATATAAAGGTTTAGTTCAATTATTATTACGATTTGAAGAAGACTGGACAAATGGTAAAATTAATAAAAATAATGTCATGATTGTAAAATTTGATTCCATGATGTCAGATTTTGAAACATTAATGAAAGAAATAATCATTTTTACAAATCATAAAAGTTCTAGAAGTTTAGAATCTGTAATTAAAAATACTTCTGATGAACAAAAAAAATATAAAAGTAAACATAAGTATGATTTATCAAAGTTTGGTTTGACAAAAGAAAAAATTGAGAAAGATTGTTTGAAGTATTATGAAACGTTTATTAATTAGTTTGTTTCTATATTCTTTATTATTTAGCGAAATTCCTAATAGTGATTTTGATTCTTGGAATGTGTTGCAGAATGATAATATTTGGATTGGGAACTTTGAAGATGATTTTCCATGGTGTAAAGCAAAAATTATTTTACCATTTTCGATTGAAGATATTTTGCCTGTAATTGAAGATGTAAATAATTATCATGAAATGTTACACTCAGTTGTTTTTTCTACTAAAGATAAAAATAATATAGCACACATTAGAATTGATTATCCTTTTCCTTTTACAGATAGGGAGTATATTGTGAAATTTGAAAGGTTAATTGATAACAAAGATGTTGTTTATGCTTTTTCTACAAATCCTGGTTTGAATAAAACTACGGATCCAAATTATATAAGATTAGTTAATGCAGAAGGTGAATGGAGGATGTCACCAATTAAAGATAACGTAACAGAAGTTTCTTACTTATGGAATGGTGAACTTAGAGGAGATTTCCCTGATTGGGCTCTATCAAAAGCTTGGGTTAAACATGGAAATGAAGTATTGGATAATTTAGCAGATAAATTAAAGGAGAATAATGAAAAGTAAGTTTTTAAGTATTGTAGTATTATCAATGTTATTTGGCAGCCAAAATACCGTAGTAAATGGAAATATAGAGTATTTTTTTATGAATAGATTATCTAATAGTGATGTAGTTAATATACCCTTTAGACTTTTAAACTTAAATATTTATCATCAAAGAGATAATTTAGATATTAATGGAGAGTTTGCAGTTGAATACAGACCTAGATTAGATACCGACTTTTCATTTGATGATAATCCTACAGATTTTAATTTAGTTTTAAGAGATCTGTATGTCACTTATTTTTTAGAAAATGGTGAGTTTAGTTTTGGTAAAAAAAGATATACTTGGGGAAGTGCAGATGAAAATTCTCCAATTGACAATTTAAGTCCATATGATTATTATTATCTTTTAAATGGTACACAAGAAAGAAAACTTGGAATTTATTCTGCTTCGTTTGATTTTTATTTAGATAATGATTGGAAAGTAAGTGGTATGGTATCTCCGCTTCATAATACAAGTAGATTCCCAATTGATGATCCTGAGTATCCATTGTCATTGCCTGTTTCTCCATCAGTTGGGCAGTTTTTATCTATTAATAATCCATATGAATCAGGATTTTATTTACAAAAATCTATGCAAAACTTTGATTTTACGTTATCTCATTTTAGAGCCTATGATAGAGTATTTAATGTATCTGGATTTGCTCTTTATCAATTTGGTTCTAGTGGAATAAATCCTCAAACTGAAATAAAATATTCATATAGATTAACAGAGGCCAATAATTTAGGTTTTGTTGCTTTATTAGATGATTTTACAGTTCGTTCAGATATTACTTTGTTTAGATCTTTTGATAGAAATGATACCTATTCATTTATGTCAGCTCCATATTCAATTGATGTTCAAGCAGGAACAGATAATTATAATATTGTTACTGCAGAAGATCAGGAATGTGCAGAAACTAATGATGAGGGAGAGACTTTATATATAGATTGTATTTATCCATTTAAAGAAGATGCAAATTATATTCAAGGTATATTGCAAATAGAATTGCCGTTGCCAAATGATTACCAAGTTAATGTTCAGTATTTTCAATATGATATTAAAGAATATACTAATTTACTTACTGAATATGACTTACCAAGTAATGTGCAGCTTCCTAATATACAAATTGATATTTCTAATGCAGATAGTGAAGACTTATTTTTACCTGGAATGGGTGCTCCATATTCAATATTATCAAAAAAATTAACATTTATTAATTTAGAAAAATTATTAATGGATAGTGATTTGAAATTATCATTTACTTTAATACAAGATTTGGATGAAGGTAGTGGTCATATCTTTGCTTTTGAATCTGAATTTGACTTTGGAAATGGTTTAGTAGGTCTTATCGGTTTTAATAAAATTAACGGCGATTCATCACTTGGAGATATGTATCGATTTAATTCGATGGAAGATTTTTCTTCTTTTAGATCACAGCTAACGTATAACTTTTAATTATGAATCTTAAAATTTCAGGTATAGGTTATTATCTCCCAGAATACATAGAAACATCTGAGGAATTAGCCCCAAAAATTAATAAATCAATAGATTGGATTAATACTCGTACAGGAGTAGTAGAAAGGCGAGTTTCAGATATCGATGTAGATTTAATGGGATCAAAAGCTTCTAAGTTAGCTTTAAAAGATGAGGTTCCTGATTTAATTTTAAATGCTTCTGGTGTTGGTAAGCAAGTTATACCTGATACTTCTGTTTTTATCCAAAAAGAACTAGGTTTTAAAGGTATCCCATCGTTTACAGTACATTCTACTTGTTTATCTTTTTTGGTTGCTCTACATACAGCAGCAAATTTTATTTCCCAAGGTTCATATAAAAAAATATTAATTGTTTCTGCAGATAGGGGTACGAGAGGAAGAAATTTTAATGAGCCTGAAAGTGCAGCATTACTTGGTGATGCAGCAGCAGCTGTTTTAGTTGAAAAAGCGTTAGATAATGAGGGTTCAAATATGTTGGACTTTACAATGAACACATATCCTGAGGGTTCGCATTTAACTGAAGTAAGAGGAGGTGGAACAAATCTTCATCCACATGATGAAGAAACAAATTTTGCTGATAATCTATTTTCAATGAATGGCCCATTGATTTATAAAATGGCAAGAAAAACAGTGTATAATCAAATCCAATTAGATTTAAAAAATAATAATTTAAAGGTTGATGATATTAACTTAGTTATTCCACATCAAGCTTCAGGTTTAGCTATTAAAGCGTACAGTAAATACGGTGGTTTTAAAGAGAGTAAAGTTGTGAATATTCTTGCAAAAACAGGTAATTGTGTAGCAGCTTCATTACCTCTTGCTCTCGCAATTGCCTATGAAGAAAATAGAATTAAAAGAGGTGATTTGATTTATTTTATTGGAACTGGAGCAGGACTCTCTGTAGCCTCTTGCTTACTTAGATATTAGTCTAATATAAAATTAACAATACTAATTACATCTACAATATTTATTGTTTCATCTCCATTAATATCTCCAGCACATAATTCTTCATCAGTAGGATTTGTGTTATCTATGATTATATTTACGGTTGCAATAATATCAATAATATTTATTATTCCATCAAAATTTAAATCCATTGTTAAACAAGTTGTTTCACATTCTTGCTCATTCGTTATTTCAAATGAATAATAAAGCGGATCTATGGAGCTGTTTAAATTAGGACTATTTTCAATACATTCTGGAAGATTATTACATAATTGATTTCCTCCAGATCCAAAATAGGGGAGAAAAGAATAATCATCAGAATTCCAGTTTACATTGAGATTACAAAAAGAATCAGGCAAGTAAGATAGGTTATTATTAAATATCCACATGTAAACAAGATTTTCAAGATTCCCAATACTTTCAGGTAATGAATCAAGCTGATTGTAGCCCATATCAAGCCAGTAAAGATTACTTAAACTTCCTATTTGATCTGGTAAATTAGTTATATTGTTAAAAGACAAAACTAGAAAAAATAAATTTTCTAAGTTGATAATGTTTTGAGGTAGCTCAGTTAATTGATTGTAATTAGCATACAATACACTTAATTGTGTCATATCGGATATTGATTCAGGTAATGATGTTAAAGTTACTTGACCACCTTGGTAATAATTACCAACTTCTAACCTTGTTATTCTTCCGTTAACCCAATTTTGAGAACCTAAATTAATAGGAGATGCAACGTTTAATGAATTATCAGATATAATATCATTTAAAGCATTTAAATCATTATTGTTAAAGCAATAATTTCCATCAAGTAAAATAGTTGAATTAGGTACTGTTTCATAATAAGTAAAACCCTCACTGCAGTTTTGGCATGTTGTCCCATTACCATTACAAACACCACATTCATCTAGCTGAGCATTACCATTTGGAACTCCTGTACAATCAATACATGTTGAGTTATTCCCATTACATACACCGCAATCATCTAAAATTGAGTTTCCATTACATAATCCTTGGCAATCTAAAATTGAATTTCCACCACAAATACCATTACAATCAATAATTTCTTCACATAAACTATTATTAAATAGTACTATAAGATTTCTTTTAAGATTTTCGTTGTTATCAGGTATAATTTCAATATTAACATAATTAGAATTGTCTGTATTGAAAATTTCAAATCGACATGAATCATCATTAATGGTGCAGTTTCTAATTTCTTCAGAACTATTTTCAAAATTTATTAATACTTGAAAATTAGAATTATTATTGATTAATTCTCCTTCATCATTTACAGATAATTGTATATGATTATAGTTAGTTAAGTAGTTTCCATTATTGATGCTTGTTGTAACCGCAGAAGTGTTATCTGAAAATTCTTTTAATAATACACTATAATTATTAGGATATAACCCTGAAATTCTATTGGCTCTATAAACAGCACCATTTGGTAATTGTAGATTTAATTTTCCTTCCCAAATAATATTTTTTTCAAAATCTATTTCTAATACAGACCCTCCATCTCCAACAGTAGTAATTAAAAAATTACCATTATCTAGTATCTGAACATTCCCTGATGCAAAGCCGAAGTAATTTTCAGGCAGAGAATATTCCCATTGAATATATGGTTCTGAATCAATATTTTCATCATAACAGATTAGTAATGCTCTAGTAGTTGGGTAGTCTGTATTTAGAATTTGCTCGCTAATATTTCCATTGTCAAGTGTTGCAAAGCACGATGGGTAAGAAATACTTTTATGTAAACTATGTTGAAAACTAAATTTTAGTTCATTTCCCAAGTTTGTATCTCCAGATGGCATTTCAAGGCCTATATTCCAATCAATATTTTTGCTATTATAGTCTATCTTAGATATTCTAGATAAATGTCTAACTGAAAGGTAAATTTTATCTATAGAATTAGTTATGGAAGACCAATCATAATCTAAGGCATTAGAGTGTGTCCAGTCAAATCTGCCAAGTGTAGCAGCTTGAAACCATGTATCACTAATCGTATCATAGTCATTCATGCTATAATAATCAAATGTGCTCCATTCCCAAATGATATTTTTAGTATCTTTATCCCAAACTACTATTTTGTCACCAACCCATGGGAATTCTGGTGAAAATCCATTAGCTTGATAACCTAAGGCTTGAAATAGAGTAGTCCAAGGGCCATATGGTATTGGACCTATTCTAATATCTTCAATTAAACCTAAGTAATTTCCATCCGGAAGCTTAATAAGTTCATGATGTAAAAAATGATTATTAGGTTCTTCCCAAATATATTCATTATCAATAGAAAATTCAATGCCAGGAAGATAATGCTCTAAATCATTATTCACATAACATCCTAGAAGTTGTCCGTTGTAATCTGTATTATAATATACTATGTCATTATCAGATGAATTCCAGATTTCATTTCCCTGTTGATCAATCATTGCACTGTAGTAGTTAAAAAAAGAACTGAAAACTGTAATTCCGTCTGAATAATCATCTTCATTATAATTTATAGAATAAGCACTAGAGATTGAAGGACCAATTATGAAAGAATAAGTATCAATCCAATTACCATATGAATCATCGCTTAATATTGGTCTAACTCTCCAGTAATATGATGAATTCCATGTGATATCAGTTTTGTGAATATATAATGTTGTTTCATCAATAATATCAACTAACATATTATTGAATGATTGATCTGTACTTAGTTGAAAGTTATAGTTTTCAGCTTCATAGACTTGCTCCCATTCAAAAAGTACATGAGTATAATTTAATTCAGTATTATTTGCTGGTTTTAATAAATCAGCATAAATCAAATTTACTAGTAGTAAACATGTATAAAAAATATTTTTCATAATATAATATATAACTCCAATATTAGATTTTTAAAAAATGTTAGACTTTGTTTCATTTACTTAACAATGAAACCTGGATTTAATAAATTTTCTTTATTATAAATAAGCTCTTCTTTTGTATTTATATTATAAATATTGCCATTAGCATACTTTACAACAGCATGTGCAGCTCCAGTATCCCATTCCATTGTTGGGCCAAATCTGGGATAATAATGAGCAGTTCCATCAGCGACCAAGCACATTTTTATTGAACTTCCCATACTAACGATTTCATGTTTTTTAAATTTTTTGAGATATTTTTTTAATTTTTTATCATTAGCATGAGATCTACTAGAAACAATTTTTATAATTTCATCTAATGGCTTTTTTTTTGAAATTTTAATCGGTTTTTCTTTATTATTTATTAAAAAAGAACCATGGTTTTTTAATCCATACCATAACTTTTTCTTAACAGGTGCATATACAACACCCATTACAGGACTAGAATCTTCTATTAATGCAATATTTACAGTAAACTCCCCATTCCTATTTATAAACTCTTTTGTTCCATCTAGTGGATCAACAAGCCAAAAGCGATTCCAGTCTTTTCTTGAAGAAAAGTCAATTTCCTTTTCCTCCTCCGATAAGATTGGAATTTTAGTATTTATTTTTTTTAATGAATTTATAATAACATTATTTGATGCTTTATCAGCAATTGTTAATGGAGTGGCATCTTTTTTGATTTCGATAGAAGATTTATAATTATTATCATTATAAATTTCTAAAATTTTCTCTCCAGCAAGATATGATGTATCTATTATTGATTTTAAAATATTACTGTAGTTCAATTAATCAGACCTTTCTTTTCTAAAAACAAGATAACTTCTTGAACTGATTCTTCAGGTGTCATATGTTCAGTATCTATTTTTAAATCTGGATTTTCTGGTGATTCGTAGGGATCATTTATACCTGTGAAACCTTTTAATTCACCAGCTAAAGCTTTTGCATATAATCCTTTGGTATCTCTTTTTGTGCATTCTTCAACTGATGTTGATATATATATTTCAAAATATTTGCCATATTGCTGGATTAAATTTCTATTTTCTAATCTAGGCCCCTCAAAAGGAGCTATTGGTGCACAAATTGCAATTCCACCATTTTTAGTTATTTCACTTGCAACATATCCAATTCTTTTAACATTAATATCTCTATGTTCTTTTGAAAAACCAAGTTCACTTGAAAGATGTGTCCTTACAATATCACCATCTAAAAGAGTTGTTTTACGATCTCCTTTTTCGAGCAGTTTAGATAGAACACCGTTTGCAATAGTTGATTTCCCTGATCCGGATAGTCCAGTAAAAAATAATGTAAATCCTTGTTTTGTTTTTTCAGGATATGCTTTTCTTAATTCTTTAACTACTTCTGGATATGAAAACCAGCTTGGTATATTATCACCATCTTCAAGCTTTTGTCTGAATTCTGTCCCTGATATATTTAGTGAAGTACAATTTTTTGGAACTTTAGTTATTTCATAATACTTATTTTTTTCTTTAACAAATACCATCATTTTAAATGGAACCATCTTAATTCCAATTTCTTTTTCATATTTTATTAATAATTCTTGAGCATCATAAGCCCCGTAATAAGGGTCTCCATTTTTATCATTTCCCGGACCAGCATGATCTCGGCCAATAATTAAATGAGTACATCCATAATTTTTGCGAATTATTGCGTGCCATAAAGCTTCTTTTGGACCCGCCATTCTCATAGCAAGCGGTAAAAGGCTAAGGGTTGTTGTTCCCTTAGGAAAATGATTTAAAATTTCTTGATAGCATCTTACTCTTGTAAAGTGATTAACATCACCTTCCTTGGTTTGTCCTACTACAGGATGAATTAGAAGATTAGCATCATTTTCAATAGCTGCTTTAAATGCTATCTCTTTATGAGCTCTATGCATTGGGTTTCTAGTTTGAAACGCAACAATTTTTTTCCATCCCATTTTATCGAATTGATGTCTTAATTCTGTTGGAGTATGTCTTAATAATTGGAAATCATAATGATGGGGAAAAACAGCATTTTCAATTGGACCACTGACGTAATAATCATTAGTTTTGTTAAATAATTGTTTAACACCCGGATGATTAATATCATTTGTTCCATATATTAACTTTGCTTCTTCTTTTTTATCTGGTTTCCATATTTCTTTAATTTTTATTATTGCAATTAAGAAACCTTCCTTATCACGAAGAGCAATTTTTTTATTTAATTTTATATTGATTTCAAGATCTTCTTTTTTTACATCAAGTATAATTGGAATGGGCCAAAGCTTTCCATTTTCTAGTCTCATATTCTTGATTACAGACTCATAGTCAGCCCTAGATAAGAAAGATTTCAAAGGATTAAATCCACCATTTAATATAAGCTCTAAATCACATAGTTGTCTTTCTGATAAAACGATATGAGGTAGTTTAACTGCCTCATTTTTAATTGATTCAGATAATTTTTTATAAGTAACGGAAGAATTCATAATAAGCCCTTTATTTAGTGGCATTAATTTATTAAAAATAATAGTATATATTAAATTTTACTTTGTAAAAAAATGTATTAAATTTCATGTATGAAATATATTGTTTCAATAGATATTGGAGGAACAACTTTTAATTCAGGTATTTTTACTGATTCTCTTAATCAGGTTGCAATCTCAGAAAAAGATAAAATAAGATTTTATAAATCAAAAAATGATGTTGTGAATGCTATTGTAAAGCAGGTTAATAATTTAATTGATTCAGTTAATATATCTAAAACTGATATTTTAGGTCTTGGTGTAGGAGCTCCAGGTCCATTAGATCCTAAAAAAGGAGTAATATTAGATACTCCTAATCTCAGAATATTTAAAAACTATCATATAACATATGATTTAACAAAAAAGCTGAGAATTGATACTTTTATTGAGAATGATGCAAATTTATTTGCGTTAGGTGAGTGGCTTTTAAGTTATAAGAAAAATGATGTTGTGCTTGGAATTACCCTTGGAACTGGCTTAGGATTTGGTCTTGTCGTTAATGGTCAATCCTTTACAGGTGGAAATGGCATGGCAATGGAATATGGACTATCTCCATTTAAATGGGGAATGGCAGAAGAAAATGTTTGCATAGAATTTATAAGAAATAGATCAAGAGATCTGTTTGGAAGAAGGCTAAGTCCTATAAAAATTGAAAAATTATGGTATGAAGAAGATGATAAAGCTAAAATTATTTATAGAGAGTTTGGTGAAAATTTAGGAGTTGTTTTATCGCACGTTATAAATATGATAGATCCTCAAGTTATTAGTATTGGAGGTGGTCTTTCAAAAGCTTTTGACTGTTTCAAAAATACTATGTTTGAACAAATAAAAATTTATTCTCCTTCATATAATGTGAACCAAATAATAATTGCGAGAAGTAAGTTACGTGAGTTGTCAACTATGGTTGGTGCTTGCCAAATGGTAAAAGAAATAAAGAAAAAAACTTAAATGACTAAAAAAACAAAAATTATATCTACAATTGGACCTTCATCTAATCATCCTCAAATAATTTCTAGAATGATAAAAAAAGGTATGAATGTAGCCAGATTGAATATGGCACATTTAAAAAATGCAGATGATGTAGAAAATATCATAAATATCATAAGAGAAGAGTCGGTTAAATTAAATAATTATGTAGGAATATTAATGGATATTTCTGGTCCAAAGATTAGAACAGATTTAACTTCATTGCAGGAAGATAAAATAAGTATTATTAAAGGTCATGTCTATACTTTAGGTTTTTCAAAAATGAATGATATTCCTATTAGTATGGATATAGCTTTTAAAAGCAATCGTAATCCAATAAATTCGTTTGTTAAAATTGATGATGGTAAAATAAATTTTAAAATTATTTCTATTTCTAATAATATTATTAAAGTTAAGGCCACTTCTGATTGTATTATTAATCCTAATAAAGGAGTTAACTTTCCTGGTGTCGAATTAAAAATTCCTTCTCTTACAAAAAAAGATATTAAAGATATAAGTTTAGGAATTAAGTATAAAATTGATTGGTTTGCATTATCTTTTGTTAGATCTCCAAGAGATATAAAGGATTTTAATGAAATTAATAAAGGTAAAGATAGAATACCAGTTATAGCAAAAATTGAAAAACCTGAAGCAATCGAGAACTTAGAGAAAATTATAAGAATTTTTGATGGTATCCTTATTGCAAGGGGAGATCTTGGTGTAGAATTGCCTATATATAAATTACCAATTTTACAGAAAAATATTATCACTAAATGCAAAGAACTAAATAAGCCTGTTATTGTAGCGACTCAGATTTTAGAATCTATGATTTCGAGTTCATTGCCAACTCGTGCTGAGGTTAATGATGTAGCAAACTCTGTCTATGAAAATGTTGATGCAGTAATGTTATCAGGCGAAACAGCAGTAGGAAACTTTCCTGTTGAAACAGTAAAAATGATGAATGATATTATAGTAAATGTTGAGAATGAAAATTTAAAATTTGACAAAATAGATTTTAATTATAAACAAGATTCGAAGTATGCAATTGGGAAAGCTGTTAATACAGTATCAAAAAATTTAAAAGTAGATGCAATTGTTGTTATGACTGAATCAGGATCTACTGCAAAAATAGTATCATTCTTTAGACCTAAAATTAATATTTATGCTTTATCACCTCACAAGAATGTTTGTAATAGATTATCTTTGCTGTGGGGAGTAATTCCAATAAAATCTCAAGAATATTTATCAACTGATGAGATGCTTATTAATGCGGAGCAGATTTTATTGGATAATAAATTTATAAAAAGTGGACAAACTTTTGTTATGACAGCTGGAGTTCCAGTTGGTATCTCTGGCTCAACAAATATGTTTCGAATTCAAGAAGTCGAATAATATTTCTAGTTTTTTAATTCCTTCAAATATTAATTATTAAATTTTGGCTCTACTATTGTCTTTAAAAACATTTAATAAACTTTAAATAAATAAAGCTAAAATCAATTTTTATTAAAAAATATATTGCATTATATATTTAAATCCTTATAATTTAAGGTTACAGGGTTATTGTATTAAATTAAATAAAATAGTGGGAATGTAAAATGGTAATTAAATTTATTGTTTTTGTATTGATGATGTCTTCTTTTGGATTTTCATCTGAGGTTAGTTTAGAAATGTTTACTATAAATAATTTATGGATTTTGATTTCAGCATTTTTGGTTTTTATGATGCATTTAGGATTTGCAACATTAGAATCAGGGTTAACTAGATCAAAGAATACCGTAAATATTTTATTCAAAAATGTATCTATAATTGCAATAGGTCTCTTAACATATGCTCTATGTGGTTTTAATCTTATGTATCCAGGAGAATTTAATGGTTTTCTTGGCTTTGCAGGTTTTGGGTTAACAAATCCTTCGGGGAATATGATTGATTATGCTAGCGGTAGTTATACTTACTATACTGATTTTATTTTTCAGGCAATGTTTGCAGCAACAGCAGCTACAATTGTATCAGGTGCGGTTGCTGAAAGAGTTAAATTATCATCTTTTCTAATATTTTCAACTATATATGTCGCATTTGTATACCCCGTTTTAGGTTCCTGGAAATGGGGTGGCGGTTGGCTTGATCAGCTTGGTTTTTATGATTTTGCAGGATCTACAATTGTTCATAGTGTTGGAGGATGGGCTGCTTTAATTGGTGCTTATTTAATTGGACCTAGAATTGGGAAATATACAAATTCTGGAATTAAGCCAATAATGGGTCATAACATGCCATTAGTATGTATTGGTGTGTTTTTACTATGGTTTGGTTGGTACGGTTTTAATGGTGGATCTGTTTTATCAGCAGATCCAATTTTAGTTTCATATGTATTTGTAACAACAACTCTTTCTGCTGCTGGTGGAATAATTGGTTCAATGTTAATTTCATGGACTATTACTAAAAAACCTGATTTATCTATGGTTTTAAATGGTTCACTTGCAGGGTTAGTTGGAATAACAGCAGGAGCAGATGTTATTAGTCCATTTTATGCTATAATTGTTGGATTTATTTCAGGATTGTTAGTTTATATATTTGTTGTATTTTTTGATAAGTTGAAAATTGATGATCCTGTTGGTGCAATATCTGTTCATTTAATTTGCGGAGTTTGGGGAACATTAGCAGTTGGAATTTTCTCTTCTGAATATTCTTTTATAATACAATTATTAGGAGTTTTTGCATATGGTCTTACATCAATTTTATTTTCATTAATTTTATTCTCAATAATAAAGTACTTTTTTGGACTAAGAGTTAGTGAAGAGGATGAAATAAAAGGCTTAGATATAAGTGAGCATGAGATGGAATCATATGCTGGTTTTCAAATTTTTACTATTGAATAGGAGATATATAGAATGAAATTAATTATAGCAGTAATACAACCTGAAGAATTACCTGAAGTTAAAGAAGAGTTATTAAAAAAGAAAATATATAAATTTACTGTTTCGAATGCATTAGGTCAGGGTAAAGAAATACCCATACAGGAGGTTTATAGAGGTATTGCACATGAAATAACATTATTAAAAAAAGTACGTATAGAAATAGCTGTTAATAATGAATTTGTAGATGATGTTATTGATGCAATTTGTAATGTCGCTAATAAATATAAAGACAAGGGTAGAGGAAAAATTTTTGTTTTACCAATTGAAAAATGTGTTAGAATTAGAACTGGCGAAGAAGGCAAAAAAGCTATTGGATAGTTTGTGATTATGATATGTTAAAGTAATACGTACACGAAAAAAATAAATGTTCTAAGAATTATAATTCTATGATATTTATTGTTTTTCTCCTCCGATAAAAGGCATCAATCATGATGCCTTTTATTTAATCACTAATAAATGATAGCCATTTGAAATACTTTTCTTCCTTACCTCTGACTATATTGTAGTATTTTTCTTGAAGTTTAAGAGTTAATAATCCTGATTTTCCATTTCCAACTTTATGATTATCAATTTGTTTAATTGGAGTAACTTCTGAAGCGCTACCACAATAAAAAATCTCATCAGCAGAGAATAAGTCATCTTGGGATAAAGTTTTTACTTTATAGGTGTACCCCAATTCTTGAATTAATTCAAATAGAGTCGATCTAGTTATACCAAGTAATATATTTGATGATTGATCGTTAGTATAAAAGATATTATCTTTAATTAAGAAAATATTCTGACCAGAGCCTTCAGCTATTGTATCATCTTCATTTAGAAGAAGAGCCTCATCAAAACCTCTTGATTTTGCATCCTGTACAGCAAGCATTGAATTTAAATATGGCCCAGAGGCTTTGGTGCTTGATGGAAAAGCATTTGATTTATATTTTTTCCATGGACTTATTGTAATCTTAGCACCTTCTTTAAGGGCTTCTTTACTTACATAAGCACCCCAATTTAGTGTTGCAATTGCAACTTCTACGGGGCAATTTTTTGGATGAACACCTAAAGTATCAAATCCATAATAAGCAATAGGTCTTAAATAACAATTTTTTACTTCATTTTTTTTAATTAAATCTTTAGTCGCATCACACAATGTTTGAACATCAAATGGAATTTGTATTTTAAAAGCATTTGCTGATTTGTGAAGTCTCTTTATATGTTCCTCAAGTTTGAACACAGCAGGCCCTTTATTAGTATCATAGCATTTTATTCCTTCGAAAACAGCACTTCCATAGTGAATACAATGAGATAAAACATGAATTTTTGCATCTTCAAATTTTGTAAGATTTCCATTAAACCATATGTATCGTGAATAGTTAGACATTTAAGTAGTTTAATCTAATTTATAAATTTTAAATAAAAAAATGTTATATAAAAGAGATATTATATTTTTAAATTTATATCATTAATTTTAACATATTTTTAGGAGTTATACATGAGAGATGAAAAACAATTAAAAGCAATTGCAAGTAAAATGGTTTTAAAAGGCAAGGGTATCTTAGCAGCTGATGAGAGTACTCCAACTTGTACAAAAAGATTTGATTCAATATCTGTTGAATCAACTTTTAAAAATAGAAATGAATATAGAAATATGTTATTTACTTCGAGTAATATTGAAGAATTTATAAGCGGTGTAATATTATTTGATGAAACATTTAAACAATCTACAACTTGTGAAAATAAAATTCCTTTTGTTGAATATTTAAATTCAAAAGGTATAATTCCTGGTATTAAAGTTGATGGAGGAACTCAAGATTTAGCAGGTTTTCCAGATGAAAAAATTACAGAAGGATTAGACGGTTTAAAAAATAGATTGGAAGAATATTACAATCTGGGGGCAAGATTTGCAAAATGGAGAGCTGTGATTACTATTGGTGATGATATTCCTTCTGATGCATGTATCTATTCTAATGCCCATGCATTAGCTAGATATGCAGCATTATGCCAAGATGCAAATATTGTTCCAATTGTTGAACCTGAAGTGTTGATGAATGGTTCTCACACTATTGAAACTTGCTATGAGATTAGTAAAAGAGCTTTAAATGTAGTTTTTGAACAATTAATATTAAATCGTGTTATGCTTGAGGGAATTGTTTTAAAACCCAATATGATTATATCGGGTCTAGATTGCGATAATCAAGCAGATATTGATAAAGTTGCTGATATGACTTATAAATGTTTGAAAGAGAATGTTCCTTCAGAAGTAGCTGGTATAGCTTTCTTATCTGGAGGACAAAGCAGTGATTTAGCTACAGCTCATTTACAAAAAATGAATGAAAAATACCAAGATGAAATGCCATGGAATTTAACATTTTCTTATGGAAGGGCATTGCAACATGACGCTTTGAATTCTTGGAAAGGAGCCAATGTATCAGGCGGACAAGAAGCCTTTCTTTTAAGAGCAAATGCAAATAGTTTAGCAACTAAAGGGATAGCTGTTTAAAAAATGGATTCATTAAAGCTTCATGCACCTGCTACAATTGCAAATGTCTCATGTGGTTTTGATATACTAGGTTTTTGTTTAGATAAACCCTATGATGAAATTGAAATAAAAAAAATTTCTGACCAAAAAGTTGTCATTAATTCAATTCAATCTGAATTTTCAAATATACCTCTAACAGCAAGTCAAAATACTGGGGGAATACCAGCTTTAAAAATTATTAAAGATTACAAATTAGATTTTGGATTTGAAATAAATATAAAAAAAGGAATACCATTGTGTGGTGGTTTAGGTTCAAGTGCTGCTACTGCAGCTGGTGTTGCATTTGGTGTTAATAAATTATTAAATAATAAATTATCTAATGAACAAGTAGTTAAGTATGCATTAGAAGGTGAGAAAATTTCTTCAAAAACACCTCATGCAGATAATATTGGACCCTGTATCAAAGGAGGTTTGGTTATAATCAAAAGTACAAACCCTTTAGAGTTAATAAATATAAGAACAGGAGAATACTATTTCTCAGTTCTACACCCTGATGTAAAAATAAGCACTAAAATGGCACGAGAATTATTGCCCAAAAATATTAAGCTTGAAAATGCTGTTAAACAATGGGGTAATATTGCTTCTTTAGTATATGGCTTTAGTAAAAATAATATTGATTTAATTAAATCCTCAATGGATGATTATATTGTAGAGCCTGTAAGATCTAAATTAATTCCGTATTATGATGAAATTAAAGAAACAGCATTGAATCATGGTGCTATTGGATGTTCCATATCAGGCT
Source organism: uncultured bacterium (assembly GCA_965659495.1). GTDB lineage: Bacteria > Fidelibacterota > Marinisomatia > SCGC-AAA003-L08 > D37C17. The sequence goes on along the minus strand of CBFHVR010000089.1, from coordinate 61,729 downwards.
CTGGACCATCAATTTTTGCAATTACTAATTCTTATGAAAATTCAAAAATAATACTATCGGAGATGAAAAGTATTTTAGAAAAAAAATCAATTAATTTTCATGGTTATTGTTCTAAAATAAACAATAAAGGCATTGAAGTTTTATAGCACAAATAATAAAACCAAAAAAGTTTCATTTAAAGAAGCTTTAATGCAAGGTTTACCTTTAGATAATGGGCTTTATATGCCGGAATCTATTCCAAATCAATCAAAATTAGTTAAAGGTATATCAACATTAAATATAAAAGATATTTCTTATGTTATTGCTAAAAGCTTTTTAGATGAGGACTTTAAAAATTCTGATATTGAAGAAATTATAGATTATTCAATAACATTCGATTCTCCACTGGTAAATATATATGGTAATTTGCACATTCTAGAATTATTTCATGGTCCAACATTAGCATTTAAAGATTTTGGTGCAAGATTTATGGCTAGAACTATGGAAAAAGTTGTTTCAAACAATAATAAAGAATTAAATATCCTCGTTGCAACATCAGGCGATACTGGTAGTGCTGTAGCAAATGGTTTTTATAATGTAGAAGGTATAAATGTTATTATACTTTATCCTAGTAAGAAGGTTAGTAAAATTCAAGAAAAACAGTTGACTACCCTAGGAAAAAATATTCATGCTATAGAGCTAGATGGCAGTTTTGATCAATGTCAATCATTGGTAAAAAAAGCATTTCTAGATTTGCAATTAACTAAAAAGATTAAGTTATCATCTGCAAACTCTATAAATATTGGACGATTGATACCTCAATCTTTTTATTATTTTAATGCATATTCAAAGTTGAAAGATAAAAATGATGTAATCATATCAGTTCCAAGTGGGAATTTTGGTAATATTACAGCAGGCTTATTATCAAAGATGATGGGTTTGCCTATTAAAAAGTTTATTGCTTCAACAAATGCAAACAAGGCTGTCCCAGATTTTATAAAGAATGGGTTTTATAAACCATGCCAAACAATTCAAACCATTTCAAATGCTATGGATGTTGGGAATCCAAGCAATATAAAAAGAATAATTAATCTCTATGATAAAATAGATTTGTTGAAAGAAGATATGCTAAGTTGGAGCTTTAGTGATAATGATACAATAAATACTATTAAGATGATTTTAAAAAAATATAAATATCTTTTAGAACCACATGGAGCTGTAGGACTACTTGGTTTAGAAAATTATACTAAAAATTTAAGTAAGCATTCTGGTATTTTTTTAGGAACTGCTCATCCAAGTAAGTTCTTAGATGTTATTGAGCCAGAAATAAATCAAAAAGTAGAAATACCAGAAAGATTGAAAAATATATTAGATAAAGAAAAACAATCAATAAAAATGAAAAATAATTATACAGAATTTTCTAATTATTTATTAGAAAATTTTATCTAAATTAGTAGATATGAATATTTTGTTTTTTTAATAAAGGAGAAATAATTGAAATTAGATACTAAAGTTGTAAGAGCATCAACAAAACCTGATAAAACTACTGGAGCTGTTGTTCCTCCGATTTATCAAACAGCTACCTATGTATTAGAAGAAGTTGGTGTCGATAAAGGTTTTGATTATACAAGAGCTTCAAATCCATCTAGGCAATTACTTGAAGAGCATCTAGCTGAAATTGAAGGTGCGAATTATGGAATTTGTTTCTCAAGCGGGATGGCAGCTGTAGATAGTGTTTTGAAAATGTTAAAATCTGGAGATCATGTGATATGTTCAGATGATGTTTATGGAGGTGTATCTAGGCATTTTAATAATATTTTAGTACACTACGGTATAGAATTTACGTATGTAAATACATCAAATCCTGATGAAGTCACATCAGCATTAAAGAAAAATACTAAATTATTATGGGTTGAAACACCAACAAATCCATTATTAAAAATAACTGATTTAAATGCTATGAATAAAATTGCTAAATCAAATAATTTATTATTTGGAGTTGATGCAACATTTTCTACACCAATTTTTTTGAGACCTCTAGAGTTTGGAGCAGATTTAGTTATGCATAGTACAACGAAATATTTAAGCGGTCATAATCAAATTATTGGTGGTTCAATACATACAAATGATAAAAATATTTATGATAAAATGAAATTTGTTCAAAAAACAATTGGAGCTGTTCCTAGTCCATTTGATTGTTTTTTAACAATGCTTGGATTAAGAACTCTTCATCTAAGAATGCAAAGGCACAATGAAAATGCAATTGAAGTTGCAGATTTTCTGGAAAATCATCCAAAAGTTTCTAGAGTAGCCTACCCAGGATTGAAATCAGACCCCGGTCACAGTATTGCAAAAGAGCAAATGTTAGGTTTTTCTGGTATGATTTCTTTCGAACTTAGTGGAGGAATTCCTTCTGGAAAGCATCTGATGAATAACGTCAACTTATGTTTACTGGCTGAAAGTCTTGGAGCAGTAGAAACAATGATAACGCACCCAGCTACAATGACTCATGCAGAGGTGCCCGCAGAAGAGCGTCATGCTAGAGGTTTAACAGATGGACTTGTTAGATTATCTGTTGGTGTTGAAGACAAAACAGATATTATAGAAGATTTAGATCAAGCTTTAAAGAATGCATAAAAATTAATGGAATTATAATGTATCAAATTAATAATCAAGCTATATGAATATTTTTATTCTTTCTATGCTTTTAATTATAGGAGGTTGTTCCTTGAATAATACCAATACGAAAAAAAAAGACTTACCCAATATTCCTTTAGAAGACTTTTTCAAGAATCCTGAAAAATCCAGCTTTCAAATTTCTCCAAATGGTGAATATATCTCTTATATGAAGCCTTGGTCTGAGGGTAATCGAAGAATGAACGTATATATTAAATCGTTTAAATCTGATAAAGAAATTAGACTGACTCAAGCTAAAAAAAGAAGTTTATATGGTTATTTTTGGTTAAATGACAACAGAATCGCATATATCCAAGATAAAGGTGGTGATGAAAATATTCATATTTATGCTGTTAATATTGATGGCTCTAATGATATTGATTTAACCCCTTTTGACAATATTCAAGCAAGAATCACTGACGATTTAGAAGAAGATGAAAATTTTATATTGGTTGAGCTTAATAAAACAAATCCTCAAGTACATGATGTTTATCGTTTGAATGTTAATGATGGAAACTTAGAACTTATTGCAGAAAACCCAGGAAATATTTCTGGTTGGATGACTGATAATGCAGGTTTATTAAGAATAGCAATGACTTCTGATGGTGTAAATTCAAGTATACTATATAGAGATAGTGAAAAAGATGACTTTAAAGAAATATTGACAACTAATTTTAAAGAATCTGTTTCGCCATTATTTTTTACATTTGACAATAAAGAATTATATGTTTCATCAAATAGGCATAGAGATAAAAGTTCAATATATAAATTCGATCTTCAGAAGGGGTTTGAAACAGATTTAATTTTTGAACACCCTGATGTAGATGTTTACAGTTTGATGAGATCAAAAAAAAGAAAAATAATTACAGGCGTTAGTTTTTATACTGATAAACAAAACTATAAGTTTTATGATTCTTGGAGAAGAGATTTGCAAATATCTTTAGAGAATAAAATTCCTGATGTAGAAGTTAGATTATCTGGACTAAGTAAAGATGAAACAAAAGCAATTGTAGTAGCCTTTAGTGATCGATCAAGAGGTACATATTATTTTTATGATATTCCTAAAAATGAGCTAACAAAATTAGCTGACTTAAGTCCATGGCTTAACCCTGAAGAAATGGCTAATATGAAACCTATTAAATATGAATCTAGAGACGGCTTAATTATTCATGGGTATCTAACATTGCCTGTTAATTACATTAAAGGCGATAAATTACCAATTATAGTTAATCCTCATGGTGGACCATGGGTAAGAGATTACTGGGGTTTTAATTCAGAAATACAATATTTAGCTAACAAAGGTTATGGTGTTTTTCAAATGAATTACAGAGGAAGCACTGGATATGGACGAGACTTCTGGGAAAAAAGTTTCAAGCAATGGGGTAAAAACATGCAGAATGATATAACTGATGGAGTAAACTGGTTGATTGATGAGGGTGTAGCAGATCCTGATAAAATTGCAATCTATGGAGCTTCTTATGGCGGATATGCTACTTTAGCTGGTTTGACCTTTACCCCAGATATATATGCATGTGGAGTTGATTATGTTGGTGTGTCAAGTTTATTTACTTTTATGGAGAGTATGCCTCCTTATTGGGAATTGTATAGAACCATGATGTACGAAATGGTTGGTCATCCAGAAAAAGATAAAGATCTTTTAGCAAGTGCATCTCCTTTAATGCATATTGATAAAATCAAAGCTCCTCTATTTATTGCCCAAGGTGCAAACGATCCAAGAGTAAAAAAATCAGAATCAGATCAAATTGTTGAGGCATTAAAAGCAAAAGGTATTGATGTTCCTTATATGGTTAAAAATGACGAAGGACATGGCTTTTATAACGAAGAAAATCAATTTGATTTTTATAGAGAAATGGGTGATTTTTTAAACAAGTATTTAAAGTAAATACAAATTGTTATTTCGAATATATATTCTGTTTTTTTTATTCGCAAGCTGTTTTAGTCCTGTAAAAAATAAATCAAAAAATAACTTCTTAGCATATTATAATACATTTTATATGGCAGATAGCTTTTATAATGAAGCTTTAGATTTATTAGCCTTAAATGAAATAGAAGAATCTGTAAACAAGCAAAATTCAATAACTATAAATACGTTATTTGATAAGGCTATTTTTAATGCTCAAATTATTGAAAATAATTTTCATGAAACCAAGTATATTGACGATGCATACTATATAATAGGAATGTCTACTTTTTATCAAAATAAAATTTCTTCATCTAAGTATTATTTTGAAAGAATTTATAATGAATATAGCAGTGATGATTTTTTTTATAAATCAATTATAATGTTATCAAAATTATCATTAAAAATGGATGATATTGAAAATTATAATTTATACATATCTAAAATTGATATAGATCAGCTAAATAAAAATGAAAAAGTAATGTTCTACTTAACATTGGTTGATTATAATAATTATAAACAGAATCCAAATGAAGTTTTTAAAAATTCTTTATTAGCTATTGAAAATTTAGATACTAAAACTCAAAAAATACCCATTTACTTCAATTTATTAATTTTAGCTGAAAATGATGGTAGTTACGCTGATGCTATCAAATATATAAATCAAATTGAATATTGTTTAGATAATAAAAAAATAAATAATGATTTACTTGATAAATGGATAAAATATAATACATATTTAGGTGAATATACTTTAATATCAGAAAAGCTAAATGATTATATTCAAACAGAGATAAATGAGAAAACAAAAGTTTCTTATTTTCTAAGGCTGGTAGAAAATTATATGAATTCTCAGGATTACTCTAAAGCAAGAAATGAGTTGAATGATTTACTCCAACAGTATAAAGACAATCGGTCTTTAAAATCAGAAGTTAGTCAAATTTATTATTTACTGGGTGTAATTGAATTGGAATCCTATAAAGATTTTGATATGTCTAGATTCTTCTTTCAAGAATCTATAGATATTTCAAGAGTTTCAGAATTTGGGAAAAAATCAGATTCAAAAATAAAAGTTCTTAATGAACTTAATGATTTACAGGAATTAATAGAAAATTCTAGTACAGACTCTCTAAATTCTATACTCATTGTCGATCAAGATAAAAATAAAAGATATCCTATTGATATGAGTTTAGATTCTTTGTTATATTCATATGCACAAATATTATTTTATGATTTAAATCTTCAAGAATTAGGTTTGCAAAGTTTTAATGAAATAATTAATAGTTTTCCTGATTCTGAGTATGGTTATAAATCAAAGATAATTTTAGACTTAGAAAATATTGAAGTCAATATGGCAATTCTTCCACAAGATGGTTCTAATACTGGTAATCAATTGTCTATACTAGATACATTAATAGATGAAAGTTGGAATTTATTGGTGACCTCAAGGAAACAATCTATAAAAGAGTTTAAAAAAATATATCAAAATTATAAAGATGAAAAGTCACTTTATATAATTGGTACTATCTATGATAAGTATGAAAAAAATATTGATAGTACTGTTTATTATTATAATAACTATCTAGTTGCTTATCCAAATGGTAGTTATAATCAGGAAATAACAGATAGATTAAATGAAATAAAAGATATGTTAGATTATAATATCAGTTATTTAAATCAAAAAATATACTATAAAAAAGCTATGAGTTTTTTTGATAATAATTATGATTCTAGTCTTCACTACTTCGATTTGAGTACAAAAGGTAGGGATAGAGAAATTAAAAATTTCAGTAAAAATAATTTAAGTATTTTGAGAGAGTATCATATCAATGACAGCTTATTAAAAATTAATTATAATAATATTGATTCTGTAAGAATTAATAAAGCCTCAATACTTTATAAAGATTTGGGCTATGATTCTTTGGCAATTATTATTTATAAGGATATTATATATAATAGTAAGGATATAAGTAATATAAATAATTCTCTATCTTCAATGGTAAATATAGAAGGTGGTAATAACTGGGACTCTTTGTTATTTTTAAATGTTCAAGATAGCAACTTATTTAAGTTGTTAATTGATAAGTCTAAAAGAAATGATATGTACTTGATTAAAGATAGTATAGAGGAAAATATATTAGATGTAAAATTTTATGATGAAAAATATAAATTATTTATTAATAATTAATATTATAATATATTTCAATATATAAATAAGGAGAAATAAAGTTAAATCAAAAATTCATATAATGTGGTCGATGAGAAAATGGTCATTTAAATATGTTAATTGGAGATTAACTACTGCCTACCCTGGTGGATGGAAGTATGCCCTTAAACATCCATTTGAATTAATAAAAGATATATACAAATATTTAGTTTGGTGTCAAGAAATTGATAAAGATTTAAATAAAGATGCTTAGTATAAAAATAAAAGATATTGAATTTAATTCTCCCATTGTTGCTGCTAGCGGAACATATGGTTATGGTGATGAGTTTGATAGCTTCGTAGATTTAACTAAAATTGGTTGCATTATCACAAAATCTATAACAGTTGAAGAACGAAAAGGAAATCCAAGTCCAAGAGTATATGAATCTGGATCTGGAATGATCAATGCAATTGGTCTAGCTAATATGGGAGTTAAAAATTTTTGTAAGTTAAAACTTCAAAAATTAAATAAAATTAAAACTAAATTTATTGTTAGTGTGGCTGGTTCTGAAATTCAAGATTATATTGATGTTGTAACTCAAATTGAAAAATGTGATGGTAGTCATATTGGATATGAAATCAATATTTCTTGTCCAAATGTTAAAAAAGGTGGAATGGAATTTGGTGTTAATAAAGAAGTAGCTGAAAAATTAACTGCTGAACTAAGAAAACTTACCAGCAAGTTATTAATTGTAAAGCTTAGTCCAAATGTTACGAGTATTGAAGATATTGGTGTTTCTGTTCAAAATGGTGGAGCAGATGCTATAAGTGCTGTTAATACATTCACAGGTTTAGGCATTAATTATAATACAGGCAATATGGTATTAAGTACTATTTATGGTGGTGTATCAGGCCCACCAATTAAACCTTTGGCTCTGGCTAAGGTTCATAAACTATATAATGAAGTTAAAATTCCTATCATTGGTATGGGTGGAATTGTTTCTTTCAAGGATATAATAGAATTTATAAGAGTCGGTTCTAGTATGATTCAAGTAGGAACTTTAAACTATAGAGATCCTTCTAAAATAAATTCTTTATACGATCAACTAAAATTCTTTTTAATTAAAAATAAAATTGATTCTATTTCTGAATTGATAGGAAAATATAATGATATTTAGAATTTGTTTAATTTTTATTTTATTTTTTATTTCTTGCACTGTATCTCCTAGGTATAGTGGTGGAGGAAACTATGTAAAAGCTAAGACTAAAAATACAAAAAGCAAATCAGTAAATAAAGATGGTGTTTTGCGAGGAGTATCTTCATGGTATGGACCAAATTTTCATGGAAAATTAACGGCTAATGGAGAAGTCTATGATATGTATGGAGTAACAGCTGCTCATAAAACCCTAACTTTAGGTACTGTAGTTAGAGTTACAAATTTAGATAATGAAAAATCATTAATTTTAAGAATTAATGATAGAGGCCCATATGTTGATGGAAGAATATTAGATTGCTCATTTGGAGCAGCAAAAAAATTAGGTTTTCATGAACAAGGGACAGCAAATGTTGAAATTAAAATTATTGAAGAAGGAGATGGTGTATACATGCACCATAAATAATTGAATGGTAGAAAATAAGAAACCTAGAACTTTAGTAAACCTAATTGGAGCCCCTTTATTATTGAGCATTATTTTTTTTGGTGGTCCTGTATTTACTTTATTTATTTTTGTTATAATTTTTATCGGAACTTTTGAATTCAACAATATGGTTAAAATAAAATCTTTTTCATTGAATCTCTATATTTTTTTCACTTTGTATTTCATTTTTTTATTAAATCATTTATTTCCTATATTTTCCAATCATCAATATAATTATTTTATTTTATTATCTTTTATAGGCTTAGGTTTTTCATGTTTTTTAATTAAAAATAAACTCAAAAATTTATATTATAGAATTTTAGCATTTGTTTGGATTGGATTATTATTTCAGCAGGCAATTTACATAAGGAACTTACCAGAAATTGGTTTTAAACTAGTACTTTGTATGTTCCTATCAGTATGGGTTACAGATTCTTTTGCATTTATATTTGGCTCAAAATTTGGAAAATCTAAAATATTACCATCTATTAGTCCAAAAAAAACTTGGGTTGGATTTATAGCTGGCTACATTGCTTGTACTATATTTATTTACTTCTTATTTAGTTCAGGTTATTTTAATAATACAGTATTTGAATTTAATCTAGTTGATGTTTTGATTTTAGGTGTAATATCTGGAATTCTTGGTCAATTTGGTGATTTCTTTGAATCTTATTTTAAAAGGTATTTTTCTGTCAAGGATTCAGGTACTTTACTTCAAGGCCATGGTGGTTTTCTAGATAGATTTGATTCTTTGTTATTTGTTGTTCCTTTATTTTCACTTTATCTCCGTTTTGTTTTATGAATAAAAAATTAAAAGATATAAAAGTTATTTTAGCTACAGATTGTGGTTCTACAACCACTAAAGCAATTTTAATTGAGTTCATCAATGATGAATATAGATTGACTTTTCGTGGCGAGGCTCCTACAACTGTTGAAGCTCCATTTGAAGATGTAACTTGTGGTGTTATTAATTCTATTATTGAACTTGAAGAGTTGTCAGGTAGAAAAATATTGATTGATGACAAAATTATTTCCCCTAAAGATAATAATGCGGGAGTTGATTTATATATATCAACAAGTTCTGCGGGTGGTGGGCTGCAGATGATGGTTGGAGGAGTAGTTAAAAATATGACTGGTGAAAGTGCCCAAAGAGCTGCACTTGGAGCAGGTTCAATTGTAATGGATATAATAGCTTCTAATGATGGCCGAAAATACCATGAAAAAGTTCAAAAAATAAGACAATTGCGTCCTGATATGATTTTGTTATCAGGAGGTGTTGATGGAGGAACTAAGTCTCATGTAGTTGAATTGGCTGAGATAATTAAAACTGCCAATCCTAATCCCAGATTAGGCAATAGTTTTAAGATACCAATAATTTATGCAGGAAATAAAGATGCTATTGATGATATTAAAAAACGATTAGAAGATATAACTGATTTAAAAATCGTTGATAATATCAGACCTACGCTTGATCAAGAAAATTTAAAACCAAGTAGAGATAAAATCCATGATTTATTTATGGAGCATGTAATGGCGCAAGCACCTGGTTATAATAAATTGTTAGCATGGACTGATTACCCTATAATTCCAACACCTGGAGCTGTAGGAGAAATAATTAAAAAAATTGCATTCAATGAAAAAATTTCTGTAGTTGGAGTAGATATAGGAGGTGCTACAACCGATGTTTTTTCAGTTTTTAATAAAAAATTTAATAGAACAGTAAGCGCTAATTATGGTATGAGCTATTCTATATGTAATGTATTAGCTGAAACAGGAATTAAAAATATTTCTAGATGGCTATCCTCAAGTATTGATGAAAAAGATTTAACTAATCGGATTGCCAATAAAATGATAAGACCAACCACAATACCACAGACTTTAGAAGAGTTAATAATTGAGCAGTCTATTGCTAGAGAAGCTTTGAGATTATCATTTATTCAACACAAAGAATTTGCAGTTTCATTAAAAGGTATTCAACAAGAAAGAACAATTTCAGATACTTTTGATCAGACTATGAGTGGTGAGACCCTAGTTAATATGAATGAGTTAGATATGATTGTGGGTTCAGGAGGAGTGCTTTCTCATGCTCCTAGAAGAGAACAGGCATATAGAATGCTTGTTGATGCATTTTTACCAGAAGGAATAACAGAAATCGCCGTTGATTCTATATTTATGATGCCGCAATTAGGTGTCTTATCTGAGGTTCACGAAAAAGCAGCAGTTGAAGTGTTTAGCAAAGATTGTTTGGTAAGATTAGGTACCTGCATAGCACCAGTAGGTTCAAATAATAATAGTAATGAAGTTTTAGAATATTCTTTTGAATTTAATAATAAAAAAGTTGAGGGTATATTAAAATTTGGAGAGATTGTTTTAATTGATGTTAATTATATATCAGTTAAAACCAAATTAATAATGAAAGAAAATTATACAATTAATGGATTAAGTGAATTTCAAGACGATATTTATGGAGGTGAAGTAGGTATAATGCTAGATGGAAGAGGTCGACCTTTTGATTTTAATACATTTAATAAAGATTCCATTAAAGATTGGTCAATACAAACTAATGAATATCCAATTATAGATTCAGCAACAACCTCGGATTCTTAAAATAATGTCAAAATCATATACTCCAGGTTTAAAAATAATAGAAAATGCTATAATTAAAAAGAAGAGAATTCTTCCTTTATCTGGTAAATTACATGTTGATAAAAATGATTTAGTTAAATCAGACCAAATAGTTGCTTCTGCTAATATTCCCGGAAGTGTTCAAATGATTAATGTCTCCAATAAATTAAATATTGATCCTAACCAAATATTTGATTCTATGTTGTGCAAAGTAGATCATGAAGTAAAAAAAGGACAGATTATAGCAAGAAATAAGGGATTGTTTGGTTTTTTTAAAACTGAGTTAAAATCTCCAATGGATGGTATCTTAATTAATGTTTCAGAGGTAACAGGTCAAATTATAATATCAGAAAAACCAATTCCAATAGAGGTTGATGCATATATAGATGGAAGAATTGATGAAGTATATGAAAAAGAGGGAGTTTTGGTTACTGCTCAAGGTGCATTAATTCAAGGTATTATTGGTGTTGGAGGTGAGCAAAAGGGTACTTTGAAAATATTAGAAAGCGAAAAAGAATTAGATAATCTGGATTTAAAAAGTGATTTAATTTGTGTTATGAATTCTCATTTAGATTATAATGTGTATAAAAAAATTAATCAATTAGGTTTGAAAGGTATTATTTGTGGTGGAATTGACTATAAATCTCTAACAAAAATTTTAGGCTACCCACTTGGAGTCGCAATTACTGGTTCGGAATCTGTTACTACTGTCGTTGTTACTGAAGGTTTTGGTGATATAAATATGTCAGAAAGAACTTTCCAATTATTAAATAAGTATAAAGATTCATATTGTTCAATTAATGGTGCAACACAAATAAGAGCTGGTGTAATGAGACCAGAGGTTATAATTAATCTAGATTCAGATAATAAAAATATTAATTATAATAATGATGAATCATTAATATTAGTTAATTCCAAAGTTAGAATTATAAGAGATCCTTTTTTTGGTCTTATAGGTACTGTTTCAAATTTGCCTAAAGATTTAGTAAAAATGAAAACTGAAACAATGGTTAGAGCTGCTGAAGTAACTCTTGAAGATGGTAGTAAAAAAATAATTCCAAGAGCAAATTTAGAAGTTATTTTATCAGATTAATTGTATTAATTTATGATATGAATGATGTACATGAAATCATATCTAATTTAGCTGATGATATAGTTCAAAGAGGTTTGTCTGTTCCAGCTGTGTTTTTTTTAGAAAGCACAAAGTATGTGTCTTTTATAGGAAGTCAATTCCTTGTCTTTTTAGGTCCAATAGCTACATGTTTTATAAACAATAAAAAATATTATAATTTTTTTACTATTTTAGAAGAAAAGTCAAATATAGATTTTTTGATTAGCGAAATAGAAAGAATAACACCTAAGATTAAATCATGAACCAATATATAAAATATATATTCATTCCTCTTTTAATTTTATTACTCTACTTCTTTTTTCCTTTTTCTATTTTTTTAGAAGGCAACGAAACAACTTTTGTCTGTGTAATTTTTCTATGTTTTATTGTCGAATATTTTATTGAAAAAGCTAAGAATGGTGATGAAATATATATGCGTCCAATTGCTGCAATTAAAGCAATGGAAGAGGCTGTAGGAAGAGCTACTGAAATGGGTAAGCCAGTTTTATATGTTCCTGGCATTTCAAGTTTAGACCAAATTGATACAATATCAGGGTTAACTATTTTAGGCCATGTAGCAGGTATGACAGCAGAGTATGATGCAGGACTTCATGTTCCTGTTTGTGTCCCTATTGTAATGGAAACTGCAAAAGAAACTTGCAAGGAAGCATATTTAAAAAAAGGTAGAAGTGATTTATATAGGAATGATATGGTCCATTATGTAACTGATGATCAATTTGCATATGCTGCAGGAGTTAACGGTATAATGTTACGAGAAAAGCCCGCAGCAGTCTTTTTCCAGGGAAAGTTTTATGCTGAATCATTAATTCTCGCTGAGACTGGGAATTCAATTGGCGCAATTCAAATTGCCGGTACAGGTTCCTCTTCACAAATACCTTTCTTTGTTACAGCTTGTGATTATACATTAATTGGTGAAGAATTTTATGCAGCAAGTGCATATCTTTCTGGTAGCCCTGAAATGTTAGGCAGTATTAAAGGACAAGATTATGTTAAAGTGGGTTGTATTATAATGATTACTTTCGTATTCATATGTTCTGCATTAAATGGATATGGTATCATTAATTTTGATGTTTCTTCATTGTTTAGGATTAATATTATAAGATGAAAAGACAACTAGCATATTTTTTAGTAATTTTTATTGGATTTTTGACATTATCAGGTCATTTCATAAATTATTCTCCTCTTAATAATTTTATTGATAATGATGCAACTCAGTGGTTTGATATCATATCAGGATTTGCAGCATTTTTGGGAGTTGTAAATCTTCTACAATTACATTTAAATAAAATTTCTCAAAAAAAGGATAATTGGAGATATAGTATTATTACATTACTAGGTTTTTTAATAATGATATTTTTTGGTTTTATTTATAATGGTTCAAGTGTCGCGCTTGGCCCACATTTAAAAAAAGAAGGCTCAGCATTTTATTGGATGTTTCAAAATATATACCTTCCATTAGGTGCAACAATGTTTGCTCTGCTTGCTTTTTTTGTAGCTTCTGCTTCTTATAGAGCGTTTAAAATTAGAAATTTTGAAGCAACACTACTATTAGTTTCAGGTGTGTTTTTGATGATAGGTAGAGTTCCTGTCGGTCAGCTTATACCATGGTGGATGAGTTTAGAAATTTATATTTGTCTTTTGTTTGCGCTTATTGCAAATAGATTTAAGGACAAGAAGAAGATGTTAATTTTGCTTACTTTATCTATTTTAATTTTTCCAGTCTTAATTTTCAGTTTAAACTTGCATGAATTATCACTTTTTAAAATTCCAGATCTTCAGGAATGGATTATGGATGTTCCAGCAACAGCTGGTTCAAGAGCAATTATGATAGGGATTGCCCTTGGTACTATAGCACAATCATATCGTATTATTACAGGAAGAGAAAAGTCAATTCTTGGGGATTAATGAAATTGTTGAATAAGATATTTATTAAATTAGGAAAACTAGATAGACGATTTATTTTTATTTTAATCGGATTATCTGTTTTGATTCCACTTTTAAGACCTGATTGGATTAATATCCCAATAAAAACGACTTCTAACTCTAGAATAGTTTTTGAGGAGCTAAATAGTTTAAAGTCAGGTGATAAGGTTTTACTTTCTTTTGAATATGGAGCAAGCACAAAACCTGAAATACATCCTATGTCAGTTGCTGTTTTGCAGCACCTTTTCTCTAAAGGTATTAAGGTTTATACCGTGCCGTTATGGCCTGAAGGTTTAATGATGGCCAAATTTGCAATTGAAGAGGTAGTCTCATCGAATTTATTCAAAGTAGAAGAACATGTTGATTATGTTAGTTTACCTTACAAAGCTGGAGGAGAGATTATAATTAGAGGAATTGCCACTGATTTAAGATCAATTTTTACTCAAGATATTAACAATACTTTATTAAGTGAAATACCTATGATGAATGGAGTAAATAATATTTCTGATTTTGATTTCGTTTTTGATTTATCAGCAGGTGTACCTGGTAATGCCGAATGGGTTCAGTTTGCATGCGATGAGTATAACATTCCGCTATCCTCTGGTTGTACCTCAATTATGGTTACAGATGCTATTCCATATGTGGAATCTGGTCAGATAAGAGGGATTTTAGCTGGTATGCCTGGTGCTGCTGAGTATGAACAAATGGTTTTTGAATATTTAAATACAAATAGAAATAATGAATATTTAAATGAAAAAGTTTCAATAGTACCTGGCAAAGCAACATCAAGAATGTCTGCACAATCTATAGCACATTTACTAATGGTCGTTTTTATTATATTTGGAAATATATCCTATTATTTAACTAGGAGGAATAAATAATGCTTGAAATCATAGGTGTATGGTGTGCTGTTTTATTAACTCTAAGTATTTTTAGCTATTTATATGGAGATAACCCTTTCTATAAAGCAGCTGAACATATCTTTGTTGGAGTATCAGCGGGGTATATATTTACGATTACTTTTTGGGATACTATATGGCCTAACCTTTTTGGTAGATTATTTCCTACTATTGTTCAGGCTGGTTTTGATTTTGATGCATCTTATATTTTTCCTTTAATTTTAGGTGTTTTTATGCTATTCAGATTATCAAAAAAATATGATTGGTTATCTAGAATATCAATAGCCTATATTGTAGGGATGATGGCAGGTCTAAAGTTTTATGTATTTCTTAATTCAAATTTACTTACACAAATCAAATCATCTGCCATTAATTTATCAGGTTCTTATTTAAGTATAATGAATGAATTTATTGTTTTGATTGGAGTAATAAGTGGATTGGTTTATTTTTTCTTTTCTAAAGAACATACGGGTGTAGTTGGAAAAGTTAGTAGAATAGGTGTTTATTTTTTAATGATTAAATTTGGAGCATCTTTTGGATTTGCTGTAATGGGAAGAATATCTTTATTGATTGGTAGGTTTGAAGAGTTGATAGAGTATAGTAGTTTTAAATACTACTATTCAACTCCAGCTATTTTAGTTCTTATGATAATAGTATTAACTTATTGGTCAGCAAAAAATACAAATATTAACGAAAATAATTAAAGGTCTATAAAATGAGTGAATTATTAAAAAAGCTTTCAATTAAATCAGATAATTTTGGTGCATGCGTTGGAGGTAATCCATGGCTTTCGACTACTTCAGAGGGAGTTATTAAATCTGTTAATCCTTCAGATGGAGAAACTATAGCGAGTGTTTATAAATGCTCTGAGTTAGATTATGAAAAAGTTTTATCTGATTCAAACAAAGCCTTTATTAAGTGGAGAAAAGTACCAGCTCCGATAAGAGGTCAGCTTATATTCGAGATGGGTAAAGAGTTAAGAAAAAATAAAGATGCATTAGGAAGCTTAGTTTCTTTGGAAATGGGAAAAATTAAAGCTGAAGGAGATGGTGAAGTTCAGGAAATGATTGATATAGCAGATTTTGCTGTTGGTTTATCAAGACAGTTATATGGGTTAACAATGCACTCAGAAAGACCAGATCATAGGATGTATGAACAATGGCACCCTCTTGGAAATGTAGGAATTATATCTGCATTTAATTTTCCAGTTGCTGTTTGGGCATGGAATTCATTTATTGCAGCTGTATGTGGTAATGTTTCTATTTGGAAGCCATCATCAAAGACACCTTTAACAGCTATTGCTGTTCAGAATATTTGTAATAAGGTATTAGAAAATCATGGATATAAAGGAATTTTTAATTTAATTATTGGAAGTGGAAGTGTTATAGGAAATAAACTGGTTAATGATAAAAGAGTTCCGTTAATCTCTGCTACAGGTTCTACAAGAATGGGAATAGATATTGCTCAAAAAGTTGCTAAAAGGCTTGGAAAAACTATTTTAGAACTTGGAGGAAATAATGCAATTATTGTTGATGAAACTGCATCGATGGATTTAGTAGTTCCTGCAATTGTTTTTGGAGCTGTCGGAACTGCAGGACAAAGATGTACATCAACAAGACGTATTATTGTACATAAATCAATAATTGATAATTTATCTAATAAATTAGTGAATGCTTACAAACAAGTAAAAATTGGAAATCCGCTTGATAAAAATACGCTAATGGGTCCATTGATTGATGGAGCAGCTACAAAAGATTATTTAGATGCAATAAAATCAGCTCTTGATGAAGGGGGCGAGTTATTGTGTGGTGGTAACATAATAAAAGATAATGGTTTTTTTGTTGAACCAACAATTATTAAAGTTAAAAGTAATTTTAATATCATTAAAGAAGAAACATTTGCTCCTATATTGTATGTTATGGAATATAATGATTTAAATGAAGCTATTGATATCCATAATAATGTTCCTCAGGGATTATCATCTGCAATTTTTACAAATAGTATTAAAAACTCTGAGAAATTTTTATCAGCAAGAGGTAGTGACTGTGGTATAGCAAATGTAAACATTGGTACTTCAGGAGCTGAAATTGGCGGAGCATTTGGAGGTGAAAAAGAAACAGGTGGTGGCAGAGAGTCTGGCTCAGATGCTTGGAAAGCATATATGAGGAGACAAACAAATACTATTAATTGGAGTGATGATCTTCCTCTCGCTCAAGGTATTAAGTTTGAACTTTAAAAAAAGGAGAAAGATATGAAAAAGTATTTTTTATTTGTATTATTATTATCTTTATGTTTTACACAAAGAGGTGAAAAATGGAAAAATAGATTCAAAAATGATTTTAATAAAGCTAACAGAGATAGATTGGAAATGCAAAAAATAAGTGATGAAGCAAGAATGCTTTTTTATCAAACAGAAAAGTTAAGTCCTGAAAAAGCAGCTCTTTATCAATTTGCTCTACCAATACCATTTATTAATCTTGGATATGCATATTCAGATAGTTGGAATAAGAGTTTAAAGTGGGATGTTTTACTTATGGCATGCTTAGTTAAAGGTAATGACATTGATTGGGGTGATAATATTTCTGGTGAGTTAGAAAATCCTGATAAAGATTTAGGTCAAAACTTAGAAAATATAGTCTTAGGAATTGCTTTTTTAAAGATGTTTGATGCATATCAGTCTGCTGAAAAATATAATAATCAGCTTTTCAAAAGAGTTTTTAAAAGAAAACGACCTAGTTTTTCATTTAATTATTCCAAAGATAGCAATTTAAGAGAATTAACAATGTCTTATCCAATTAACTAATAAATTTATTAAATTTAAAAAGGAAGAATATGAGTGTTGATCCAAAAAAAGTTAAAGAAATTCTTGATAAAAATATTTTAGCAGATGGTTTTGATCCTGTTATAGATTTAGAAAAAAGTCATGGTTCTTGGATTGTTGATCAAAGAAATGGAAATGAATTATTAGATATGTTTTCCATGTATGCTTCAGGTTCTGTTGGTTATAATCATCCTAAAATAGTCGATTCGAAAGATAAACTAGGGACTTTAGCTATAAATAAAACAACTTTGTCAGATATCTATAATGTTTATTATGCTGAATTTATGGAGACATTTAGTAAGTATGCAGTGCCGTCATACTTAAATAATGTATTTTTTATTGATGGTGGTTCTTTAGCTGTTGAAAATGCACTTAAGGTTGCATTTGACTGGAAAATAAGAAAAAACTTATCTAAGGGAATTGAAAATAAAGGACATAAGGTATTGTATTTCAAGGAAGCTTTTCATGGTAGAAGCGGATACACATTATCTTTAACTAATACAGACCCTGTAAAAACCATGTATTTTCCTAAATTTGATTGGATTAAGATAGATAATCCTTATATGACTTATCCTGAAACTGATGAATTAATGGCCGAAGTTTTAAAAAACGAAGAACTAGCAATTTTACAAATAAAAAAAGCATTAAAAGATAATGCTGATGATATAGCTGCATTAATAATAGAACCTATTCAGGGAGAAGGAGGAGATAATCATTTTAGATGTCAATTCTTTCAAATGTTAAGAGATCTCGCAGATGATAATGAATTTTTACTTATTTACGATGAAGTTCAAACAGGAATAGGAATTACAGGTAAAATGTGGGCTCATGAAAATTTTACACCTAAACTATGTCAATGTGATCCCCCAATTAAAAAAGCTCCTATTCCAGATATTGTTTCTTTTGGTAAAAAAACTCAGGTTTGTGGAATTCTTGTTGGCGATCGAATTAATGAAGTTAAAGATAATGTGTTTAAAAAATCCAGTAGAATTAATTCAACTTTTGGCGGTAATCTTGTTGATATGTATAGATTTAAATTGATTTTAGAAATTATTGAGGAAGAGTCATTGTTAGAAAATTCTCTAAAAATGGGAAAGTATCTTTTAAATTCTATAAATGATTTATCTATAGAATTTCCCGGTTATGTCACTAATCCTAGAGGTATTGGATTATTCTGTGCATTTGATTTGCCTTCAACTTTGGAAAGAGATAAATTTACAAGCTTGATGCTTGATAAGCGAGTAATGATTCTTGGGTCAGGCACTAAAAGTATAAGATTTAGACCTCATTTAAATGTTTTAAAAAGTGATTTAGACTTTTGTATGAATGCAGTACATTCTTCTTTAAAAGAAATGCTTAATTAGTTTTGCTAGGAAAGCTTTACACTATATCTACTCCTATTGGTAATTTGTCTGACTTTAGTTTTAGAGCGATAGAAATTTTAAATGAAATAGACTATCTTATTTGTGAAGATACAAGAGTTACAAAAAAGTTATTAAATCATTATAAAATTAAAAGTACTTTGTTGCCATATAATGTTTTTAATGAAAATAAATTAACAGATAAATATATAAAACATTTAACTGATGGCAAAAATATGGGAATCGTATCAGATGCTGGTACTCCTTGCATTAGTGATCCTGGTTATAAATTAGTTAATAATTGTAGACAATTAAATATTGAAGTTATAAGTATACCTGGACCAAGTTCTTTAATATCAGCGTTATCAATAAGTGGCTTGCCTACTGATAGTTTTTATTTTGAAGGTTTTTTGCCCAAGAAAAAAGGTAGAAAGACCAAGTTTGAATTTCTAAGTTCAATACCTTCAACAGTAGTTCTTTTTGAATCACCATACAGATTAGTAAAAACTGTAAATGATATTTTGTCTTTTATGGGCAATAGGCAAATATGTATATGCAAGGAATTAACTAAAGTTTATGAAGAGGTTATGTTTGGTTGTGTTGCTGATATTCTGAGGTTATTAAGTAAAATAGACAAATTAAAAGGAGAGTATGTTATTATTATTGCAAAAAAAGGATATGAATTAAAATGAGTTTTTTAATTTCTTTTGAAGGTATTGATGGCTGTGGTAAAACAACTCAAATTGACCTTTTAGCAGATCAGCTTAAATCAAAAAAAATTGATTATACAGTATTAAGAGAACCGGGTGATACAAGTATATCAAATAAAATTAGAGAAATGCTGCTTAATAATGATAATCGTATTTGTTCTGAATCTGAGACATTGCTTTTTTTAGCAGCAAGATCTCAACTGGTTAGAGAAAAAATTATTCCAAGTGTCAAAAAAGGAAAAATAGTTATTTGTGATAGATATTATGACAGTACGCTCGCTTACCAGGGTTATGGTAGGGGATTAGATAAAAGTATAATAAATAATTTAAATATATTTGCAATAAATAACATAATACCAGCTATAACTTTTATTTTAGATGTTAATGCTAAAGTTGCATACAGTAGAATATCAGGAAGTAATGTAGATCGAATGGAATCTGAAGGAATTTCTTTTTTAGAGAAAGTCTCAAAAGGTTATAAGCAAATCGCAAAATCTAATGAAGAAAGATGTAAAATAATTGATTGTAAAAATAAAAATAAATTTATTATTCATGATGAAATTATGAATAAGGTAAATAATTACATAAAGAAAGAAATATTATGAAAAGTTATATTGTTTATTTAGTAGTGTCGTTATCACTTTTATTATCAAAAGATAAGAAAGAATTAGAGTTTAATAACAATGAGAATCATGAAGACTATATTAAGCTTTTTGAGAGTTCATTTAATAAATTAAAAGTTAACTTTGTTGATTCTGTTAATGAATCTGAGATGATTAAATCCGGAATTAAAGGAATGATGAAAAATTTAGATCCTTATACAAAATTATTAGAAGATAATAGTCTTGAAAGTTTTGATATATTAAGAAAAGGTAAGTATGGTGGTGTTGGAATCCAAATTGGTTTAAGAAGGGATACGTTAACTGTTTTAGCACCAATGGAGGATAGTCCTGCTTATTCCGAAGGAATAATAGCTGGTGATAAAATAATGAAAATTGATAGTACTTTTACCAAGGGACTAAATGTATCTGATGCTTCAAAAATAATAAAAGGAGAGGTAGGCTCAACTGTGGTACTTGGTATCTATAGACCTTCAACAAAAGAAAAAATAGATTTTGAGTTAAAAAGAAGTAGTATTGTTGTAAAGCATGTACCTTATTGGGGTGTCGATAAAAATAATATTGGGTATATAAGAATAACAAGATTTTCAAGAAATGCATCAAAAGATTTCAAAAAAGGTTTAGAGGAATTGCAGAAACAAAATATAAAAGGTTTAGTTATTGATTTAAGAGGTAACTCCGGAGGTCTGCTTAGTAATGCTATAAATATTCTTGATTATTTATGCGAGCGAGGAGAACTTTTATTATTTTCAAAAGGGAAAACTAACAGGTCAAATAAAGAGTGGAAATCAAGGAGAAAACCAATATTAGATATCGATACTCCTATTGTCGTTTTAGTAAATAAAGGCTCTGCTTCAGCAAGTGAGATTGTTGCTGGTACTTTGCAAGACTTGGATAGAGCAGTTATTATAGGTCAGAATACATTTGGAAAAGGTTTGGTTCAACATATGTATGACTTAAATGATACAATGACTCTGAAAATAACGACTTCTAAATATTATTTGCCTTCAGGAAGGTTAATACAGAAACAAGATTATTTAGATAATGGATTTTTAACAGATGGTCTTGATAAGGTTGATAGTTTATTTACAACCAAAGGAGGACGCGAGGTAAAAGGCGGGAATGGTATAGTTCCTGATATTAAAACTAAAAGAAATATTTTATCACCTTATGTACAAGAATTATGGAGACAAGGGCTTTTCTTAAGTTTTGCTGCATCCTATGTACCTTTTAATAAAGATTTAACAGTGCCAGTTGTTATTGATTCAAAAATCATGAAAGACTTTAAATTATTTATTAATGACTATCAGTTAGAGTATAAGTTAAAGGGTGAACAAGAATATTTAAATTTTGTAGATAAAATGAAGCAATCCCCTATATCAATCAATAGGTTTTCTAAAAATATTTATTTTAAAGAATCAGTTAATAAAAGTTTTATAACTAAAGATTCTAATATGAATTATTTTGATGAAATTAAAAAAGTTCAATTTTTACTTGAAGAAAATCAAAAATGGATTAAGAACGGATTAGAACGAGAACTTTCAAAAGTTATTGCTGGGGAGAAAGAAAGAATAAAGGCTAGTTTAAATGAAGATAAAGAATATAAAAAAGCAGTAAGTTTGATCTTAAGTTTAAAAGAATATTACACTATTCTAGAATTTTAATAAAAAAATAGTGATTTTATGTTCATTAATGACTAAATTTGCTAGCTTTATTTATGTTGGATATGGGTCGGTTAGCTCAGTTGGTTAGAGTGCTACGTTGACATCGTAGAGGTCACTGGTTCGATTCCAGTATCGACCACGTAATTAAAATTTAAGGAGTAACTATAGCTAAAAAAAATAAAAGAAATAAGTATAGAATAAATGATAAAATTTTTTCTAAGGAAGTAAGACTCATTGATAGTAATAATGAACAAAGGGGATTGTTAAGTTTAGAGAAAGCTCAAGAAATTGCAAATAATTCAGGTTTAGATTTAGTTGAAATTTCTCCAAATTCAAATCCTCCAGTTTGTAAGATTCTTGATTATGGTAAATTTCTTTATGAAATAGAGAAACAAGAAAAATTGAACAAAAAGAAACAGCATGTTGTTCAAGTTAAAGAGATTAGAATTAGACCAAATACTGGTGATCATGATTTAATTACTAAGCTTAAAAGAGGTCAAAAGTTTTTAGAAAATGGTGATAAATTAAAAATTACAGTCATGTACCGTGGTAGAGAATTTTTTAGTAGAAAAGAAGATGGAATTGATACTTTAAATAAGGTTGTTGAAGTTTTAAAAGATATATCTTTTATAGATAAGCCGGTAGATTTACAAGGACGAAGAGTTTCAATTGTTTTAAGTCCTAAATAAAGGAGAAAAAATGCCAAAAATGAAAACAAAAAAAAGTGCCGCAAAAAGGTTTAAAAAAACCGGCACAGGTAAATTAGTTTATAATCAGTGTGGTAATAGGCATTTATCAACAAAAAAAAGTAGTAAGAGAAAAAGACAGTTAAGAAAAAGTAAAACGTTAAGTTCTGCTATGACGAAAAGAACTAATAATATGCTTTAAACTATGAAAGGATAAGATTATGCCAAGAGCTAATAGTAGTGTCCCAAGGCATAGAAGACACAGGAAAATAGTTAAGCTAGCAAAGGGATATAGAGGTGCTAGAAATTCAAATTTTAAAACTGCTAAAGATGCAGTCGAAAAAGGTCTTTTATATGCGTATAGAGATAGAAGGCAAAAGAAGAGAATGTTTAGAAAACTTTGGATTATGAGAATAAACGCTGCGGTTAGAAATAATGGCTTGACATATTCTAAATTCATATCTTTATTAAAAGAAAAAAATATTGATTTAAATAGAAAGTCTCTGGCATTCATGGCTGTAAATGATCCAGATGGATTTTCAAATATTGTTGACTCTGTAACTAAGTAATCGTGTCAATAATTGATGACATAAGTAAAATTAAGTCAAATTTTAAGTCTGATTTAGATTTATTAAATTTAAAAAAAGTAAATTCAGACGATATTAAGTATAAGTATTTAGGAAGAAAAGGTTTAGTATCTAATTTATACTCACTATTATCATTAGTTGATAATTCTGAAAAACCTATTGTTGGTAAAAAAATAAATCAATTAAAATTAGATATTTCTAATCAATTAAATAGTCTAAGCAAAACAAGAAAGTCAGATACCAGCAAATCATTAGACATGGACTATTCACTACCAGGTATTAGGTATAATCAAGGTAGTATTCATCCTCTAACATTAATCATTCAAGAAATAAAAGACATTTTCAATAAAATTGGATTTTCTAATATATATGGTTCTGAGATTGATACTGACTACTATAATTTTGAAGCATTAAATATCCCAAAGCACCATCCAGCAAGAGATATGCAAGATACTTTTTATCTTAACAACCAATCATTGTTAAGAACTCATACTTCAAGTAGTCAAGTTCATTTTATGGAAAATAATAATCCTCCTATTAGAATTTTAAGTCCTGGAAGAGTTTATAGAAATGAAGATATAAGCGTTAGGAGTTATTGTTTGTTTCACCAGATTGAAGGTTTGTATGTTGACAAAAATGTAACTTTTTCAGATTTAAAAGGTACACTAGAATATTTTGCAAAACAATTTTTTGGACCCAAAACTAAGATACGATTCAGACCATCATATTTTCCTTTTACAGAACCAAGTGCTGAAATGGATGTTTACTGGGGTTTAAATAGTGATTCAGATTATAGAATTACGAAAGGTACAGGATGGCTTGAAATACTTGGTTGTGGCATGGTAAACCCTCGAGTTTTTAAGTCAGTTGATTATGATGTTAAAAAATGGAATGGGTATGCATTTGGTCTTGGTATTGAAAGAATAGCAATGCTAAAATATGGAATAGATGATATAAGATTGCTTTATGACGGAAATATTAATTTTTTAGGTCAATTCAAATGAAAATTTCAAGAAATTGGCTAGAAAACTATATAAGTTCAGATAAAACTGATAATCAGTTGGTAGATATGTTTACTCAATTAGGCCTGGAATGTACTGTTTCTAGTTACAAAAATAATTTTTCAGGTATTTATATTGGGAAGGTTGTTAAGTGTACAAAGCATCCTAATGCAGATAAGTTAAAATTATGTGAAATTGATGTAGGCAATGATATTAAAGAAATTATTTGTGGAGCACCTAACATTAAAAAAGGTCTCACTGTTCCAGTTGCTATTATTGGTTCAAAAGTTGGAGATTTAAAGATTAAGAAAGTTAAGATAAGAGATATATTTTCAAATGGTATGGTTTGCTCTGGAAAAGAATTAGGAATAAATAATGATCATAAAGGAATTATGATTTTAGATGATAAATTAAATTCTGGGATGGATATCATTAAGGCTTTAAATCTGGAGGAAGATAGTATTTTTGATTTCGATATAACTCCCAACAGAGGTGATTGTTTTAGTCATCTAGGGATAGCAAGAGAATTAGGAATAATAGAGAAGAAAAATATTAAAATTGTCGATACTAAATTAGAAGTAAATAATTTCAGGACATCTGATCTAGTTAAGGTTAAAATTAAAGATGAGAATATCTGTCAGAGATATTCATGTCAAATAATTAAAAATATAAATGTTCAAAATAGTCCTTATTGGTTAAAAAATAAATTGAATTTAATAGCTCAGAAATCAATAAATAATATTATTGATTTATCAAATTATATTATGTTTGATACAGGGCAACCTCTTCACGTTTTCGATTATGATAAGATAGAGGGTGATATTAATGTTAGGCTTGCTAATAAGGGTGAGGAACTACTAACTCTTGATAATATTAATATAAAGTTATCAGTTGATGATATAGTAATTGCAGATGATAAAAAACCAATAGCTATTGCTGGTGTAATTGGAGGTTTAAATAGCAGTGTTGATCTTTCAACAAAAAATATACTTATTGAAAGTGCAGTTTTTGATGAATTAAAAATAAGAAAAACTTCAAAAAAATATAATTATTCAAAGGAAGCATCAAAAAGATTTGAACGGGGAGTAGACTCTCAAAATACAATTTATTCTATGAATAAATTTTCAACATTATTATTAGATTTAATTGATGGAGAGATTAGCTCTGATAATATTGATATTAATAATACCTATGAAAATAAGCTTATTAATTTTGATATGAAAAAATGTAATAAATTTCTAGGTACTGATATATCAGAAGAAAATTTTAAAGAAATATTTAGAAATTTAAACCTGAGAATAAATAATAATTCGAAATATATTATTCCTTCCTACAGGAATGATTTAAATTTTGAAGTTGATTTGTACGAGGAAGTTGCTCGAGTATATGGGTATGATAATATTCCTTCAAGTATCAATTTTTCAGTTCCTTCAAAATCATTCATAGAAGACAGTGAAATATTAGATTTCAAAATTAGAAATTTTTTATCTTCAAACGGTTTTAATGAGCACTATTCTAACAGCTTATATTCAAAAAATGATTGTGAATTGAATATTAATTATAGAGCAGTAAAATTAATTAATCCATTAAGCAATGAAATGGAATATATTAGAAATTCATTATTACCTGGTTTATTAAGAGCTGTTTCTTTTAATGAGAGAAGAGGGAAAAAATTTATTAAATTATTTGAAATTGGAAATATATCATATGTTGATAATAGGTCTTATAGCAAAACT
The DNA here is from genome assembly GCA_965659495.1 of uncultured bacterium. Classification (GTDB taxonomy): domain Bacteria; phylum Fidelibacterota; class Marinisomatia; order SCGC-AAA003-L08; family D37C17. The sequence goes on along the minus strand of CBFHVR010000089.1, from coordinate 35,604 downwards.
TCACAAATTAAGAAATTAATGTTAATATGGAAAGGAGATAAGATTAATCATTGGAAAAATCCAATCAAACAAGATTTTTTTTCCATAAAAGGTGAAGTAAAATTGATGTTAAAAATGTTAAACATTTCTAATATTTATTTTAAATCTAGAGAAAATATTTTAGATATTGTAGTTAAAGAAAAAGCTATTGGATATATAAAATTGATAGACAAATCCAATATTAGTAATTATGATTTATCCAGTAGCGTTTATATCTGCTCAATTAATTTAGATTCTTTAAATGATAATTATATTAATAATAATATAACTTTTAATAAAATTTATTCATTTCCATCAATAGAAAGAGATATATCAATTCTAATTAATAAAAAATATACTAATCAGGAAATTCAAAATATAATTATTGAAAATGGTGGTAAATATCTAAAAGATATCAATTTATTTGATCTTTATGAAGGTGATGGAGTTGATGATGATTCAAAAAGTTTAGCCTACTCCTTAAAATTTAATTCAAATTCTAAAACTTTAACAGATAAAGAAGTTGATATTTCAGTAAGTAAAATATTAAAGAACTTAAAAAGTGTCTATAATGTAATTCAAAGATAAATTTAGGGATTATTATGAGTAATAAATTAAAAGTAGTAAAAGTAAATATTCTTGGTCAAGATTACTTTATAAAATCATCTGCAAATCAAACTTATTTTAAGCAAGTCGAAGAATATATAAATTCTAAAACTGAAGAACTAATTGAAAGTGGTTTGAACCCTGATACAGAACAGCTTAAAATAGCAGTTTTGGCATGTATGAATATTACTGATGAGTTATTTTTATATAAAAATCAAAAGAAAGAAGTCCTTTCAAAAATTGAATCAAAATCAAATGCTCTTTTAGAATTTATTGATGAAAAGCTTAGTTAGAATGTCTTCATTGAAAGTATTGTTAGGAAAACCTGTAGCAGAAAAAAATTATTCTTTATTAAAAGATAGGATAATAAAATTAAAAAAAAAGGGTATAGTACCTAAATTAGTAGTTATTTTAATTGGAGATAGCGCTGCATCAAAAATTTACGTTAATTCTAAAGCAAAAATTTTTAAAAAATTAAATTGTGTTTCTGAAATTGTAAAATTAAAAGAAAATGTTAGTAAGAATCTTCTTTTTAAATTAATTAGTAAATTAAATAAGGATACTTCTATTCATGGTATTTTATTACAGTTACCTCTACCTAAACATTTAGATTCCAATAATTTTTTATCAAAAATAAATCCATTAAAAGATGTAGATGGGTTTCATCCTGAGAATTTGGGTTTGCTTTTACAAGGAAATCCTAGGTTTATTCCGTGCACTCCCCTAGGATGTATCAAAATTTTAGATTATTATCAAATTGATGTAAAATCAAAGCATGTGGTAATTATTGGAAGAAGCAATATAGTTGGTAAACCAATGATGTCTTTGCTTTCTCAATCCTTTGAAATTGGTAATGCTACGGTTACAATTTGTCATTCATATACAAAAGATTTATCAAAGTATACTAAATCTGCTGATATTATTATTTGTGCTGTTGGAAAGCCTAATCTAATTAATAAAACAATGATTAAAAAAGGTTGTGTTATAGTAGATGTTGGAATAAATAGAATTAATGATTCATCAGAAAAAGGTTATCATATCGTTGGCGATATTGATTATAATAGTGTATCAAATATAGCAGGTTCAGTTACACCTGTTCCAGGTGGTGTAGGTCCAATGACAATCTCAATGCTTGTTAATAATACTATACTTGCTGCAGAATTATCTATTCGATAATATAGTTAATACTTACTGTAGGGTTGTTCTTTGGATACAAATATTCATTATCATTTGTTTTTTTTAAACCTATATGATTAAAACATTTTATATAATTATCGTATTCAATTAAATATTGATCTGTATATCCATGTGTCGCATCATATGAGCAAGAAAGAGTCTTACCAGAATTGACTTTTGTTATTTCAGAATCAATTGTATGTAACTCAATGATTATTAAACCATGTTTTTTAATATAAGGTTTCCAATTATATAAATGCTCAATAAAATTAGCTATTATGTTTTTTGAATTAATAAATTCTCCCTTATATGCAAACCCTCCATTTGTATTTATATTATGTTTTAAAAAGTGTTTTGATGGTTTTTTATAAATTCTATTATGATCCAAAAAAGTTCTGCAGTTAAGTAAGTCTTCTAATCTTAGATTATAATCATTTAGTAAGTTACTATAAAGACTTGCAGGATTTGATATATCTCCATCTAATATTAAATGGTTTATATCTATTAAAGTATTTCTAGCTGCATTTCTAGCTTTTTTATTAATATCTGTTCCAATGACTAAGAGTGGTTTTTCATTTAGAGATTTACCTCTAATTGTATTCTTTATTATTAATCTAAATAAGTGTTTTAAAAAAGTTCCATCTCCACATCCAATATCTATAATTCCTTTTGGTTGCTCATTTAGAGGTTTATTAAAAATCTTGATAATTATTTTATCTATTTTTTTAAAATAATTTTTATGTGCTCCACCGCTACCCCAAACGTTAAGAGATCTATCTACGTGAATTTCAGTGTTATTTTTTGTTCTTTGCCAAATATAGTTTGGATTTGTTAATATTAATTTATCAATATTATTTAAAGTATTTAGATATGAAACGGTTACACCGTATGCAGATGCTTTTTTTATAAAATAATTTCCTTTGTCAGTTATCTTATTACCTTTAATTATATTTAGTGAATTAAATATTAAATCGAATGTATTTTTTAATTTAATATCAATATTTTTATATTGAATTTTATTATTTTTTATATTAATCTTTTTCTTAAATGATAGTTTTGCTAATAATGGACCAATTAAAATTCCTTCTAAATATGAGTATTTAAAATTTTTATTTTCAATGCTTTCCATGAATTCAGAAATTTCCTTAGAAAACTTCTTAATGTCATCATTTGTTAAATCATCTATTCGAATATAAAAAGAAATTAAATAATGAAGTTTTTCCAAAATATCTAAATTGTTAAATAGTTTAATAAAGTTAATATTTATTTTGTATTTACTATCAAGATAATATTTATTTTTTTTGAAGTCTAGAAGATTACAATTTCTTAGTGTTCTAAGCGATATATTTAAGTATCCAATATTTACTTCTTTATGTTTATTTATATCATTTATTGTGAATGAAATTTTATCACTAATTATATTTAATATACCTGTTTTTTTTAAGTTTATTATTGTTGGAATTAGAACAATTCCATCTAAATGTTCGAATAGTATTTTTCTATAATTTTCCATATTAGGTCTCCCCAAATATATATCTAAAAAATATTTAATCTATAACATATATATGTGATAAGTTTAGACATCTATTTTATGGCATTAGTACCTAAATATATAAAAAATTTATCTCCCTATGTCCCTGGTAAGAGGATAGAAGATATTAAAGTTAAACCTAATATAGGTAAAATTATTAAGTTGTCATCTAATGAAAATCCTTACGGTCCTTCAAAAAAAGCAATTAAAATACTTGCAAGTTGCCATTCTGGACTAAACAGATATCCTGATTCATCTGGTCTATTATTAAGAAAAAAAATATCAGAAGTTTATAGTGTGAAAGTTGAAAATGTAATCTTAGGAAGTGGAAGTGAAGGAATAATGTCTGCAATTATAAGAACTTTCTTAAATAATGAAGATGAAATCATTGGTTCTGAAAATTCGTTTATTGGATTTAGAGTTTTAGCTAATGCATCAGGTAGAAAAATAAATTGGATTAAACCAAAAAAATATCATTATGATCTTAAGAGAATTGCAAATAAAATAAATATAAATACTAAAATTATTTATTTAGCAAATCCAGATAATCCTACTGGTACATATTTTAATAAAAATGATTTTGAGAATTTCATGAAAAACGTTCCAGAAAGAGTTTTAGTAATATTAGATGAAGCTTATTTTGAGTATGCAAATCATAGACAGGATTACCCAGACTCAATGCTATATAGGTTTGACAATGTTATTACTCTAAGAACTTTCTCTAAAAGTTACGGCTTAGCTGGCTTAAGAGTTGGTTATGGTATTGCTCATCGCTATTTAATCTCAAATTTATTGAAAGTAAAATTACCATTTGAGCCTTCAACTCCTGCGCAACTAGCAGCATTTGAAGCAATGGAAGATTCTAAGCATTTGGAAAAAACAATTAAATCAAACTTGATTGGTATTAAAATATTAAAAGAAGAATTTGATTCAATTAATTTAAAATATATCGATTCCTCAGCTAATTTTATAACTTTAATTTTTAATGATTTTAATAAGGCTAATTCTTTCATAGAATTTATGTTAAAAAATGGAATTATATTAAGATCCTTAAAGGGATTTGGTCTAGATAATTGTGTTAGAGTATCTATAGGAACAATGAATGAAATAAAATTCTTTGTTAGAATATTAAAAAAATATGAATCATAAAAAAATAAACCCTAATTCTAATAATGTAAAAGAGAATTATCATCTTTTAATTTCAGGAGTATCTCCAAGACCTATAGCATTGGTTGGTTCAAGAGATTTAGATAATAATTATAATTTAGCACCTTTTTCATTCTTTAATGCTTTTGGAGCAAATCCTCCAATAATTGGTTTTTCACCAGCTCTTAGTGGTAGAACTGGTTTACCAAAAGATACTTTACTTAATATTAAATCTACTAAAGAGTTTACAGTATCTGTTGTTACTTCTGATCTAGTTTATCAAACAAGTTTAGCTTCCTGTGAATTTGATAAAAACGTTGATGAATTTAGTAAGTCAGGCCTAAGTAAGTATAATTCTAAAATTATTTTAACTCCGGGTGTTAAAGAATCTCCTTTTATTATGGAATGCAAGTTAATTGAAATTATTGATCTTGGTGGAAAACCTGGTAGCGGAAATTTAATTTTAGGGGAAGTTGTTTTTTTTCATGTTGATGAAAGTTTATTTGATAATGATGGTAGTATAAATCCATTTAAGATAAATCAGGTAGGAAGAAATGGCGGAGGTTGGTATACCGAAGTTAAAAAATCATTATTTAGTCTATCTAAACCAAGAGGAATTGGAATAGGCTTTGATGCTATCCCCTTAGAATTTTTAGATAGTAAATTGACGGGTAATCAATTAGCAAAATTAGCATCTTTGATTGAAGTTCCAGAATTAATTAATATAAATATTCCAATAAATTTTGAAGATATTATAAAAAAAATATCTATTATGTTAGATAATGATGAAGTAGAAAAAGCATGGCACTTTATTTTAAAATGGAAAAATATAAATGACTGACGTGCTGTGGATGCCTAGTAAAGATAGGATTAAAAAATCTTATATATCCAATCTTCAAAATAAAATTAATAAAAAATATAATTTAAATTTAAAATCTTATCCTGCTTTATATAAATGGTCCATAAATAATATTGATTTATTTTGGAAGATATTATGGTCTGATTTAGGTATTATTTATTCTAAAAATTTTAATTCTATTGTTGATAATGAAAATAAAATGCCTGGTGCGATTTGGTTTTCAGGTTCAAGATTAAATTTTTCTCAAAATTTATTAAGATTTAAAAATAGTAATTCAATAGCACTGAAATTTTATAATGAAACAGGTGATTATAAAGAACTTACCTACCAAGATTTACATAAGCAAGTAAGTAAAGTGACATATTCTTTTAAAGAAATGGGAATAAATAAAGGTGATAGAGTTTGTGCTGTTATGCCGAATATATTTGAAACAATTATCTCAATGTTAGCTTCAGCAAGTATTGGAGCAATTTGGACTTCTTGTTCTCCTGAATTTGGTATTAAAAGTATTTTGGATAGATTTAATCAAGTAAAACCAAAATTATTAATATTTGCTAATGGTTATTCATTTAAAGGTAAAATTTATAATATAATGGATAAGGTATCATCAATAACTAAATCAATTAAATCAATTGAGCATGTAGTTGTAGTAAATTATATTGAAAATATAAAAATTGATAACTACTCCTATACTAATTGGAAAGAATTGATAAGTAATAATTCTAATAAATTAATTTATAATCAATTGCCATTTGATCATCCTTTGTACATAATGTATTCTTCTGGAACTACAGGTAAACCTAAAAGTATCGTTCATTCTTCTGGTGGAACATTAATCCAGCATATGAAGGAATTAAAATACCATGTTGATTTAAGAAAAAATGATAGCATTTTTTACTATACAACATGCGGTTGGATGATGTGGAATTGGCTTGCAAGCTCTTTGGCATTTGGTTCAACTTTGATACTTTATGAAGGAAGTCCGTTTTATCCAGATAATAGCAGTTTATTAGAAAAAATGGATAGTATTGATGTGACTATTTTTGGAACTAGTGCTAAATATATATCTTATATAAAAGATAATAAGGTAATTCCTAAAAATAATCTTTCTTTTAAAAATTTAAGACTAATACTATCAACTGGTTCTCCTCTAGATAATAGTTGTTTTGATTATGTTTATAAAAGTTGGAAAGATAATGTTCAATTATCATCAATTTCAGGTGGAACTGATATTATTTCATGTTTTGCGTTAGGAAATCCTAACCTTCCAGTTATAAGAGGAGAATTGCAGTGTATTGGATTAGGAATGAGTGTTAAAAGTTATGATAAAAAAAATGTCCATAATTTTAATAAAAAAGGGGAGTTAGTTTGTGATAAAGCCTTCCCCTCAATGCCTATTTATTTCTGGAATGATAAAAATAATAATCAATATAATAATGCTTACTTTAAAAGTTATAGTAACAAGTGGCAGCATGGAGATTTCATTGAAATAAATAGAAATTATGGAGTTAAAATTCATGGTAGATCAGATGCTACTCTAAATCCAGGAGGAGTAAGAATAGGTACAGCAGAAATTTATCAATCATTAAGTAATATATCATTTATAAAAGATTCTTTAGTAGTTGGACAAAGCATGCATAGTGATGAAAGAATTATATTATTTCTTGTAATCGAGGAAGGTTATAAGTATGATATTAGTATAGAAGAAAAAATAAAATTAAAAATCAAGAATTATTGTTCACCAAAACATGTACCATCATTTGTCATACCTGTAAAAGAGATTCCCTATACAATGAATGGAAAAAAAGTAGAAATAGCTGTTAAAAATATTATAAATGGACAAAAGCCTAATAATAAAGAATCATTAGTAAATCCAGAATCATTAGATTATTTTAAAAATATCAAAGAGATTAAAATATGAAATCATATTTTCAGCTGATAAAGATGAATATAACAATTCTTGTTGTTATAACTTCTTACTTAGGTTATTATCTTGGTCTTAGGTATATGGGTTTAGTAATGATTGAGTATGAAAGTTGGATAGTTTTTATTTATTTAATATTGGGTACTTTTATTAGTTCAAGTGGTGCATGCATATTAAATCAATATTTTGAAGTTGAATTTGATAAAAAAATGGAAAGAACAAAATCTAGGCCTTTACCTACTAAAGCCATAGGATTAAATATTGCATTAATTTTAGGACTAGCTTTCTCAATCATAGGTCCATTAGTTTTATTTAAAATTAATTTCTTAACATCATTAATTTCTTTTTTAACGATTGTAATTTATGTAGCCATTTATACTCCTTTAAAAAGATATTCATCTTTAAATACTATCGTTGGTGCCATTCCTGGTGCTTTACCACCTTTGGGAGGATGGGTTGCTGCAACAAATCAAATAAATATTGAAGGATTATTTCTTTTTGGAATATTATTTTGTTGGCAAATACCACATTTTTTATCATTAGCAATTATATACAAGGAGGATTACAAGCTTGGTGGTTTTAAAATGCTTCCAGGTATTGCAAAAAGTACTAATGTTGTAAATTTTCAAATTATTTTTTTTACTATGGCTTTAATATACTCTTCTTTAGGCATTTATTTTTTAAATCTAACTTCTTTTGTTTATGTCATTGGAGCTAGTTTACTTGGCTTTATTTTTTTAGTTTATTCTTCTATAATAATTTTTGATTTTTCAAGTAAATCGGTTAAAAATATATTCATTTTTTCTATTATTTACTTACCTAGCTTATTGTTGTTAATTATAATCGACTCACTTTTTTAAAAATTATGAGAGTTGACTATAAAATAATTGTCTGGTTAAATATTAGCATATTGTTCCTGTTTTTAATGATTTTTATCGGTGGTATGACAAGGTTAACTGATTCAGGTCTTTCAATGGTTACATGGAAACCAATAACAGGTATCCTCCCACCAATAGGAAATGATCAATGGGAGGAATCTTTTAACCAGTATAAATCATTTCCAGAATATAAAATAATCAACTTCAATATTAATTTAAAAGATTATAAATATATATATTATTGGGAGTATATACATAGATTGTTAGGTAGATTGATAGGCTTTCTTTTTATTATACCATTTATGTTCTTTTTATATAAAGGATTATTAAGTTTTAAATTAATAAAAAAACTATTAATTGTTTTTTTTATGGGTGGATTTCAAGGTTTCCTAGGTTGGTATATGGTAAAAAGTGGGTTAGTTGATATTCCTCACGTCAGTCATTATAGGCTAGCAGTCCATTTATCAATGGCTTTTTTAATTCTAGCATACATATACAACCTTAAATTATATCTTTTATTTAATAATAACAGTAAAATAACAAAGTATAATTCTTATAACAAATATTTTTCTACTTTACTTTTTTTGTTATTTGTCCAAGTTATATATGGTGCATTTAATGCTGGATTGAAAACTGTAAATACTATTAATACCTTTCCTTTTTATAATGATGAAATAGTACCTATTTCAAATATGACTTTAGATCCATATTGGTTGAATTTTTTGGGAAATCATTATGCAGTACAGCTTATTCATAGATATTTAGCATTGATAATCATAGTATTGGTAGTTTCTCTTATTTATAAAATAAATAGTGTTACAAGCAGAATAAGACTAGAAAGTCAATATTTAATTGTATTAATTTTGTTTCAATGTATTATAGGTATTTTAACATTGATAACTAATGCTTCTATTAGTTTTGCTATTTTTCATCAGTTTTTAGCTATTGTGACTATACTTTTTACTATTAAAATAAAATACAATCTAAACTATAAAAAATAATGGAACCGAATAATAAAAAAAAAATTAATGGTTTATATGCAATGATAATTTGCACGCTTTTAACTTTAGCATACTACATAATTGCTTTATATTATATTTAATGAAAAAGAAACGTCCTCTACATCCAAGATTATATGTTAGTGAAGAACTTATTGATTCTTCAAAGAAAATATTGAAGTATTTAACTAATGATTTCATTGAAAATGAAAGAGTTCTTAAAGAGAAAGTTTTTGATATAAATGATGATTCTATTTTTTATAAAAATAAAATAGAATATGAAAAGTTAAATAAATTTATAAAAATTCAAAAAATTGTTTTAAACAAACATAAAAAATCAAGAAATTATGATGCTGAGAAAGTTGTTAGTTCAAGTATAATGTTAATGCAAGATTTTAAGAAAAAATTTGATGTTTGGTTCCTGGATAATAAAGACTAGTTATGCAATTTGATTGGCTAACTACAGATTGGTTGATGAAAAATCTTGATTTGATATCAATTGTTTTAATTATTGCGATGTTGGTTTTGTTTCTATTTCCAGTTTTACTTGGTGTTGATTTGAAAAAGAAAGCAGATAAAATAGATAATAAAAATAATGATTAATTTAAATTTAATAGTTTTTTTGCTATTTGTTTTTTTTATGGTATCTATGAGCAAGATAATGACTTTGTCAAAAGAAGTAAGAAAAATAAATAGAACATTAAAACATATAATAAAAAAGAATAAAGAAAATGAGTAATCAAATAGATAAAACTGAAGATATCAACAATTCAAGTAGGGTTTATGCGCTATTCTATTCATTTTTTTTAATTCCATTAATGATAACAATTTTTGGAGTTCTATTTTTCTTTCTTTTTGAAATATTAACATATGAAGATCAAGATCCGCAGAATCTACTAAATAATATTAAGTCAGGTTCACTTACCAAAAGATGGCAGTCTGCTTATGAATTATCTAATCTTATGAAAGATCCAGAGAAAGTACCTGTAAGTGACTTATTTATAAATCAGATGATTTCAATGTATGAAAAATCAATTTATGATGATGATCGTGTAAGAACGTACCTCGCTCTAGCAATGGGGCAAACAAGTAATTCTAGGTTTGGAAATTCTTTAATAAAAGGTCTTGAAGATGAAAAATTAGAGAATAGAATAGCAGCAATTAAATCTTTAGGGATGATTAAATTTAATCTTTCTATTGGTAAATTAAACAACATATCTATTTCCGATAGAGATGTTCAAGAAAGATTAGCTGCAGTCATATCAATGGGAGAAATTAGAGATAAAAGTTCAGAAGATTATTTGGTTTCACTTTTGGATGATGAAGAACCTAATATTCGATGGGATTCAGCAGTTGCTTTAATTAAAATGAATAATGTATCAGGTGTTAATATTTTAGAAAAACTTTTAGATAGATCTTATTATTTGAATTACTCAAATATAAATGAACTCGAAATCAACAATTCTATGCTTACAATTTTAGCTCTTGTATCACAATATCCAAATATTGAATTTGAGGATGAATTAGAGTTTTTGGCAATGAATGAAAAAAATGTTAAAATAAAAGAATTTTCTATGAAAATTTTGAGTGAACATTATTAAATTAGTTATATGGCATATATAACAATTTTAAGTAAATGAACTTAACACAAGAAGAAAAAAATAAATTAATAAGCGCTAAAGATGAGTCTCAATGGTATAAAATCATTGAGGATATAAAGTCTGTAAGAAATAACTTATACCCAAATGATTTAGCAAGAGAAATACTTGCTATATATCACAATAAATTTCCTGTAAATAATTATCCTGTTTTTGAAGATTCGAAGCAATCAAAAATTGATAGAAAATCATTTTTAACAACTTTAAGCGTTGCATGGGTTGCATTTGCTGCAGCAACAGGTGGCTTTTTAACAGTATTAATAAGATTTTTATTCCCTAATGTATTATTTGAACCTCCTCAATCTTTTAAAATTGGATTTCCTGAAGATTTTGAACCTGGTAGAGTTGATCTCCGCTTTAAAAAAGAATATAATGTTTGGATTGTAAGAGATGATGAGAAAATAACAGCTTTATCAACAGTATGTACACATTTGGGATGTACACCTAATTGGCAAGAAACAGAAAGAAAATTTAAGTGTCCCTGCCATGGTAGTGGTTTTAGAGCTACTGGCATAAACTTTGAAGGTCCTGCTCCAAGGCCATTAGAAAGATTTAAGATTGCTCTAGCTAATGATGGTCAAATTATGGTTGATAAAACAAAAATGTTTAAATATGAAAAAGGTGAGTGGAATAGAGAAGAATCATTTTTAAAGGTGTGATAAGGAATTAATATGTCAGATAAGAAAAAATCAATATTAGATTATTTGAATGAATCAATGGTTTGGAAATCCATTTTTAGATCTGGTGTTCCAAGGACAAGAAGACAAAGGATGTATGCTGTATTAGGTAATGTTTTTTTACATCTACATCCGGCTAGATTACCAAAACATGCTGTAAAAGTTGGATACACATGGTGTATGGGTGGCTTATCTTTTTTTCTTTTTGTAGTTCTTACTATTACAGGAATTTTATTAATGTTCTATTACAGGCCAACCGTTGAGTATGCTTTTACTGATATTATTGATTTAGGTGAGCAAGTTCCATTGGGAATAATGAGAGAAATTCATCGATGGGGTGCACATTCTATGGTATTAACTACCTGGTTGCATATGCTTAGAGTATTTATGACCGGTTCATACAAACCTCCAAGAGAATTCAATTGGGCTGTAGGTGTTATATTAATGACACTAACATTGCTTCTAAGTTTTACAGGATATTTACTTCCTTGGGATCAGTTAGCAATATGGGCTGTGACAGTTGGCTCCAATATGGCAAGAGCTACACCTTTTCTAGGTCATGAAGGTCCAGGTGCATCTTTACTAGCAATAGGAGATGTAAATTTAGTACACTCTGGATCTGATGTTAGATTTGCTCTTTTAGGTGGTAGGTTTGTTGGAGAAGCAACGCTGTTAAGGTTTTATGTTCTACATTGCATTGCAGTCCCATTTATAGCGATGATATTTATGGCAGTTCATTTTTGGAGAATTAGAAAAGATGGTGGAATATCTGGTCCGTTATAATGCTTGAGAACTTAAAAGATACTATAGATTATATGTCTACACCAACAATTTCGTTTACACTTTTAACGGTTATTTTTCCTTTTTTATTTCCTCCTACAGATTGGTTTGATAAGGTAAGCAGAAAATTTGGAATATGGAGAGTTTGGACTAATCCTGGTGGATTTATATTATTTGTTATAACCACAGCTTTCTTCTATCTTGGATTTCAGGATGAGAATTTTAGTATTATTTTAAATAAACCTGATAATTTTCCTATCATTTTAATGATTTATACAATGTTCTTCTTCACTTGGTATGGTATGAAAAAATCTTATATTAATGACAGAAGAATTGAAAGAGGTAAAAAGCCTAATGAGTACAATGATCCAGAAGATAAAGTATTAGTATGGCCCGATCTTGTTTACATAGAATTTATTGCATTACTACTTTTTTCTGTATTTTTAATAGTGTGGTCAATTTTAGTTGCGGCTCCATTAGAAGAACCAGCTAACCCCTCTGTTACACCTAATCCTTCAAAAGCGCCTTGGTATTTTTTAGGCCTGCAGGAAATGTTGGTTTACTATGATCCTTGGCTTGCTGGTGTTTTATTTCCAACATTCATTATATTAGGAATGTGTGCAATACCATATATGGATATAAATAAGAAAGGTGATGGCTATTACTCTTTTAAAGAAAGAAGAGTAGGCCATTTTATTTTTATGTATGGATGGCTTGTTTTATGGACATATTTGATTGTTATTGGAACTTTTTTCAGAGGACCTAACTGGAACTTTTACGGACCATTTGAATGGTGGGATCCTCATAAACTAGAAGTTTTAAATAATATTAATTTATCAGAATACTTTTGGGTCATTATGTTAAATCAACCACTTCCTTCAAATGTGATTTTAAGAGAGTCTGTTGGCTTTATTGTTACAGGTCTATATCTGTTTGTGTTGCCAGTACTGCTTGCAAAAACCTATCTAAAAAATATGCTAAAGGAATATGGACCAGTTCGTTATGTTTTTTTAATGTTGATGGGTTTATCTATGTTATCTCTTCCTATAAAAATGTATTTAAGATGGTTTTTTAATTTGAAATACATAGTTGCTATACCTGAATATTTCTTTAATATCTAATCATGAAACCTAAAAATGACGAAAGATATTGGAACATAAATTTACTTAACAAGTGGTTTGCTGTATCTAGTATTCTTACCCTTATATCCGTTGGTTGGATGTTTCTTCATGATAATGATGATGAGTTTAAAGAGTATCAGCGAGAATTTAGAAAATTAGGAGCAGAAGTTGCCCAATCGAAATTGCTAACAGAGCTCGAAAATGTTGAAGATGAGCGTAATATTTATCAAAAAGCTTACGATGAAGAAAAAAATAAATATGACTCTAAGGGAAGTGAATTAGATTCTTTAAATAATTTATTAGTTGAAGTCAAAGGAGTCTTTTACAAATCTAATATGGACTATTTATTTTTCAAGGCTGAGTCAGATCAAAAAAAATATTTATATGAATCTGAAATTGTTCATTCGCATCATGATGAAGATGAACACCATATATCAGATAAAGATAGTCATTCTGAAGAAATTCATTTTAAGTATAAATATAAAGATGAATATGAATCATCTCTACTTAAATTAAATAAATTAAAGTTGATCAAGGAAAAAGATGAAAAGATAGTAGTTGATACTGAGAATAAGATTAAGGGTTTAAGGTCAGATTTGAAAGTAAAGGAAGATGAGTTAAATAAATATTTAAAGCAGGTTAGTTTATTAGAGCTCAAAATTCAAAAACTTGACAGATCTCAAATGTCAATCGCTAATCAAATTGGTGATATAGTAAGAGATTTGCCTATTATAGATTTTTTAGATCCTTATTATAAGGTTCATCAATTAGTAGTTAAAGATGTTAAGTATGATGTTAATTTTGCTTCAGTGCCAAGTGTTGATAGATGTACTAGTTGTCATTTAGGTATTGATAATCCTGATTTTGCTGATGCTCCTCAGCCATATACTGCTCATCCAAGACTTGATTTATATGTTTCTTCTTCTTCTTCTCATACAATGGATCAATTTGGCTGTACCAGTTGTCATGCTGGTAGAGCAAGGGGAACATCTTTTGTTTCTTCTTCACATACTCCAGGTTCAATTGAACAAGAGGAAGAGTGGAAAGAAAAATACGATTGGGAAAAAATACACCACTGGTTACAACCAATGCTTCCAACTAAATATACACAAGCAAGTTGTTTTAATTGCCACCAAAGTCAACCTATTGTTGAAGGTGGAGATAAATTAGCTCTAGGACTTGGTCTTATAAGTACATCTGGTTGCAATAATTGTCACCATATTGAATCTTATCCTAAGCAAAACAATGCTGGACCGCCATTGACTCATTTAGATCAAAAACTTGATAAAGAATGGGTTGCAAAATGGATTAAAAATCCTCAAAGTTTTAGATATAACACATGGATGCCACATTTCTTTGAACAAGAGAATAGCTCTAGTCCGGAAATGATTAAGAGAAATAATTCTGAAATTTATGCGATGACAGAATATTTTTTTCCTAATGGAGGGCATGTTATGAATAATTCCTCAGAATATATTGGTAATTATGAGTCTGGAGAAAAATTATTTAATGCTGTGGGTTGTATGGGTTGTCATCAAGTCAAAGATGAAAAGGTAGACTTAACATTTGATGATTTACCATATGAAATGTTCATGTCTAAATTTGGCTATGAGACAGAAGAGATGACAAGATATGAACTGCTTAAGAATCAAGGTCCAAATTTAATAGGTGTTGGTTCTAAATCAGATGCTGAATGGATATATAATTGGATAAAAAATCCTTCAGAGTATTATCCAGAAACAAGAATGCCTGATATGAGATTATCTCATGATGAGGCAGCTGATATAACTGCATACCTTCTTACGCTTAAAAATGAAGAATTTACAAAGCTGCCTAGCTCTTACTATGACGAAGAAGAAATGAGTAATATTGCTCGAGGATGGTTGGTAAAAGCATTTGCTGAAGAAGAAGCAATGCAAAAATTAAATAATATGTCTCAATCAGAAGTTACTCACTACGTTGGTACTAAAAGTATAAATTATTATGGTTGTTATACATGTCATAATATTGAAGGATTTGAAAATGCTAAACCTATTGGGGCGGAGTTAACATATGAAGGGTCTAAGCCGTTAAATACTTTAGATTTTGGACATATTCATTCTATTGGACATAATAATTATTCTTGGTTTGAGCAAAAATTAGCAAACCCTAGAATCTTTGATCGAGATAAAATAGTAGCTCCGGAAGATAAATCTAGAATGCCTAACTACTATTTTAAACCTGAGGAAATAGAGGCAATCACTACTGCAATATTAGGATTTAATAATAATAAATTTTCTTCTACTATGCTTATTGAAAATCTTGTTGATGATAAAAATGTTTTCAAAGGATATTCTTTGATTCAATCCTACAATTGTCAAGGTTGTCATATCATTGATGATTTTGGTGGTCAAATTGTTGATTTATTAGGCCAAGACTATGGCCCTCCTAATTTGAATACTCAGGGAATAAAGACTCAGCCTGATTGGTTATATTCATTTTTCAAAAACCCAATTACAATAAGACCAAACTTACAAGTTAGAATGCCATCATTCACAATGTTTTCAGATGATGATTGGAATTCTCTTATAGGATCTTTGCAACATTTAGAAAATCATAAATTATCTTTTGAAAGTGATATGGTTGTTGATAAAAATACCACTGAGTTTAAAGCAGGGGAGAAATTACATGAATTTGGTGCTTGTAATAATTGTCACTTTTATGGAGAAATTAAACCAGTGCAAGGACCTGCATCCTGGGCACCTAATCTTGCAATGACTAAAGAAAGATTAAGACCAGAGTGGGTGCAGCAGTGGCTTAAAAATCCGCAAGCAATTATGCCTGGAACTAAAATGCCAGCAGTTTATTTACCAACGCCAGATATTTTAGAATCTGATGGTTCAGTCGAGGTGTGGGGTAGCGATTTAGTAAAGATGAGTGGCAATACTGATTTGATGCTTAAAGGTATTACCAATTATATTTATACAATTCCTGGTAAAACAGATATTTCAGATTTAGTAAGAGAGTACTTTAAAACTAATGGTTATGATTATAATACAGGTGATGAAGAAGAAGATGATGATTGGGATGAAGACTGGTAAACTATTAATTAATAGTATACTTTAAGTAAATTTTCAATATCTTTTTTTACTAAACTAGGCTTCCAATCCATTCCATCATAAGTCGTAATTAATTTCAAATTTTTATCAACTACTAATGTTCGCATGGTATGTCCAATATTATTTTCTTCTACACCCCAATATGCAATCCCAGATTGTTGACTTAATGTAAAAATATCATTTAGATGATTATAGCTAGATAAAAAATGTAAATTATCTTTTTCAATACTTCCATACATACTTTCTAAAACTTTTGGTGAATCAAATAAATAATCAAAGCTAATTAATAAGAAATCAATACTTTCATTTTTAAAATAATTCGAAAGATATTGATTCTTAACTATAGCAGCTGGGCACATATTTGGCATTGGGCATTTACTAAATATGAAAGATAATACTAAGAAATCTGAATTAAAATCTAATAATGATTTTTCTTTATTATCTGTATTTAAAAATGAAACATTATCTATATAATCACCATATTCTTTAAGGCTGTATTTTAAATCTTCATCACTATTCCAAAAATCTTCATCATTATTTATTTTTGAAGTACCAAGTTTTTCATAGTTTAAAGTATAACTATCTTTATCTCTTATTATTAGATCAAATATAACACTATCGTTTACAGTAAATTGGTTAATATCTACTGTGTTATGTAGATTAAAAAACATAACCATTTTAACCATAAAGTCAGGTATCTCTTCATGGTCAATTAGAAGCTTATGATTATCTTTATTAATTTCTTTTATTATACCTGTAACCTTATATTTTTTGGGAGTATTACAGGAAAAAACAAAAAGACTTACACAAATTGTTATAATTAATTTATTTTTCATAAAAATAATTTAAAAAAAACTTTAAATAAACACATAAACCTTTTTAATTTATTGATAGTGATTTTAACAATTTTATATAAAGTTAATTTAAAGGAATAATAAAAATGAAAATTGGTCTTTTTTGGGGTAGTTCAACAGATAATACAACAACAGCTACAGATTTTATTAAGGAATATTTAGAAATGAATGATCATGAAGTTGAAATTCATAATATTGCAGATGCTGATGTAGATAAAATTCTTGAATATGATAACATAATAATAGGATGTCCAACATGGCATATTGGTGAGCTACAAGAAGATTGGGATTCAGTATTTCTTGAATATGAAAAACTAGATTTTAATGGAAAAACAGCTGCTTTTTTTGGTTGTGGAGATCAGATTGGTTACCCAGCTAACTTTTTAGATGCAATTGGTATGCTAGCTGAGCCATTCATGAAAAAAGGTGGAAAATTAATTGGAAGAATTCCTAGAGACAATTATCAATTTGAAGGTTCTAGAGCTTTAGATGAAGATGATAAATTAATGGGCTTAGGACTTGATTACGATAATGATGATGAGCAAACATGTGAGGATTATATGATTGACTGGTTAGAAGAAATAATTGAAGAATTTCCTGGCTAAAATATTCCATAACAACTAAAAAAAAAGGCTATTTATTAAAATAGCCTTTTTTTTTAATTAAAATTAAAAAACTATTTTTTGGATTTTGAAGGCTTTACAAAAGTAAAGTCTTGATT
The DNA here is from genome assembly GCA_965659495.1 of uncultured bacterium. Lineage (GTDB taxonomy): Bacteria > Fidelibacterota > Marinisomatia > SCGC-AAA003-L08 > D37C17. The sequence continues at coordinate 17,559 of CBFHVR010000089.1, read as the reverse complement.
AGTATCCATTGAATCTTTAATAGTTACTGACTTAGTTATAGATCTTGCCATTTTAAATTTTTCCTGCCATGCTACAACTTCGTATGTTCCAGGAGGAATGTCATTAATTTTGAAATTTCCTTTTTCATCAGTTACAGCAAAATAAGGATGGTCTTGAACAAGAACCCATGCTTTCATCCAAGGATGAACGTCGCATTTTATGTAGAAAGGCTCTTCTACTTCTCCAAAAGATGTTTCTTTTTCTTTAACAACTTTAGGCATAGCAAAATTAAATTGGTCATTTACCTTTGCCATAGAATGAATGTTATGTAATGTTGCATCATTATTTTTAATTAGAACTTTTTGATCTTTCATAACAGCCATAACATGTGGAGTATAGATACATCCTTTTTGGTCTAATACAGCAGTATCAGTTAATATAGGACCATCATATTTAATATCTTTTAACCATACAATCACATTTTTAAGATTCATATCTTCATCAACGATAAAGCTTTCAGACATAACTTTTTCATCGTGTGATGAACCACAAACTGGATCTGCATCCATTTTTAATGGTTTTTTACCGGGAACTTTTCCTTCATATTTCACATTACCAACTAAGCTTCCATGTTTGTGATTATCACTCGTACCACAACCATCACAATGAGCAGATAAGTTTGATATTAAGAAAAAGGTTGAAATAATAAACATTAGTTGTTTCTTCATTTTTTTTATATTCTCCTTTTAAATAATACTTAAATTTAAACTATATATTAAATTTACTGCAACAATTGTTTATATATTTACATATTGAAACAATTATATAATATAAATATTTTATTTAAATAGTTATATTTTAATAAGTCGTTAACATATAGGGAGCTATCTTGATATTTTACATATTATTATTCTCAGTTTTATTTGCAGCAAGTGATTTTATTTTAGAAGATGTTAATGGAGATGGATATGAAATTAATTTTCTACTAAACGATGATATTCAAATTACTAAAAAAGGTTCTTTTACATCTTTAGAATCATCTAAAGGATATACAGATATACTAGGGATGCCTAAATTACCTTTATTCTCTTCAATGGTTATGGTTGATCCATCTAAGAAATATGAAGTTGATTTTATTGTAAATAAATCCACGGTAATTAATAATATAAAAATTATACCAACGCAAAAAATACAAAATGGTTTAGAAAAAACTTCAATTGAATTGATTGATAATGATTTTTATAATTCTTCTAATACTTATCCTTATGTAAATGTTTCAATATCAGAACCAATGATAATGAGAGATATTGTTGTTTGTAACCTAAATGTGATTCCATTTAAATATAGCCCTGTTAATAATGAGCTAGAAGTTTATGAGTCTATATCTATAAACATTAGAGAAGTAGATCAAACTGAAGATATTCGACATAGAAATCTTCCTAAATCAAAAGTGTTTGAAAAAATTTATAAAAATAAAATATTAAACTATAATCAGTTTTACAGAGAGAATAATTATCAAAATCCAGCAATATTATACATTTGTTCAGGTGATATAGAAAGTAATTCAATATTTCAGCAGCTAGTTGAGTGGAGGAGGCAGAGAGGATATGTCGTTTATACTGCTTCTTTATCTGAAATCGGAAGTAGTTCTACCTCAATTAAAAATTATATTCAAAATGCCTACAATAATTATGATATTCCTCCAGAATATGTGTCTTTAATTGGAGATGTAGGCGGTTCGTATAGTATCCCAACCTATTATGAGGATTTTGGTCATGATTCTTATGGCAATGAATGTGAAGGTGACCATCCATATTCTCAGCTAGATGGATCTGATTTATTACCTGAAGTTTTAATTGGTAGAATGTCTATAAGAACGGTAAGTGAGTTGAGTACAGCTGTTTATAAAATTCTAAATTATGAAAAAGCGACTTATTTAGGAAGTTTAGATAATTATTATACGAAAGCAGCAATGTTTGGTGATCCTTCAAGTTCCGGAAATTCTTGTTCAATTACAAAGGAAGCAGTCGCAACACTACTAAGTAATCATGGTTTTGAAGATGTATATTTAAAAACTTCAGGAGGGAGCTGGTCTTCATCTATGAGAGACGAATTGACTGAGGGTTCTTTATTTTTTAATTATCGTGGGTATTTGGGTATGAGTGGTTTTGAGAATAGCGATGTTGATAATGCTAATAATGGATATAAGTTACCCTTCGCAACTGTTCTTACATGTGGAACGGGATCTTTTTCTGAAGACCAAACCTGTATGTCTGAAAAATTCTTTAGAGCAGGGACTGTATCTAATCCTAAAGGAGGTGTTGCTGCAATTGGAACAGCTACATGGAATACCCATACATTATTTAACAATATTGTAGATATGGGCTTGTATCAAGGATTACTAGCAGATGAAGTAGAAACTGCGGGTGCATGTTTGGCTAGCGGAAAACTTGCTTTATTAAATACTTATCCAACTAATCCGTATCAATGGATTAGTTCATTTACTCATTGGAATAATTTAATTGGAGATCCTGCAACTCATTTATGGACTAAAACTCCAAGTTTACTTACTGTAGATCATGAAAGTCAAGTTTCGTTTGGTACAAATTATTTAAATGTTACAATTCAGGATTCTTACGGTAATCCAGTTAGTAATGCGCTTATTACTCTATTAGAGAGGTTTGGAGATACTCCGGTTAATTTATATACTGGAGAAAACGGTGAGGTTTTATTTGATTTAGAATCAATCAATAGTGGTTTTTTTAGTCTAACTGTAACTAAGAATAATTTTAAGCCATATACTGGATCAGTTAATATTGTTAATTCAAATATTTCTGTTAATATTGACTCTAGTCAACCATTAATAGTGAATGATGATAATGATGGTATACCTACAGCAGGAGAAAGATTTGGATTATCTATTCCTGTCACTAATTATGGAATTCAAACTGCTCAAGATATAACTGCAACATTAACATCAAGTTCTAATTTAGTAACTATTTTAAATAATCAAGTATCGATTGGTAACATCAATGAAAACCAAAGTTTATACTCACCTGATTTTGATATTTCAATATCACCAACTGCTATTCAATCAGAAGATTTAGAGTTGTATGTTAATTTTCAAGATAACCAAAATAATCAATGGTCTTCTAAAGTTAATTTAGATATAAGAGGAAGTCATTTAATTCCAAATCAGGAAGTTCTAATTCAGCCTGGACAAACAAATGATATTAGTATAAGTTTGACTAATCAAGGTTTTTTATCAGCTAACAACGTTCAGGCTCAACTTATTTATTTAGGTGATTTATTAATAATTAATGATAATTCAGGTGAGTGGGGAAATATCAGTCCTGGTCAACAAGAAATTTCTGTAGATAATTTCAATATAACTGCGACTAGTGATATTGTTTCTGGTAGTCAAGTGATTGTATCATTGTTAATTGAAGATTCAAATGGGTATAGTAAAATTGAAAATGTAATTTTTAGATTAGGAACTGTCGATGAAGATGATCCTTTGGGTCCTGATAACTATGGCTATTATATATATGATTCAAATGATTTAGATTATAATTTACATCCCGAATATGATTGGATAGAAATTAATCCAAATAGTGGGGGGCTTGGAACAAATCTAAATTTATCAAATAGTGGGAATGGAAACTGGAGCGGTAATGGACCTCTAAGTACTGTTGATCTACCTTTTACTTTTACATTTTACGGAATAGAATATAATCAGATAACTGTTTGCACCAATGGGTGGATAGCATTTGATGATGTCTATTCTGAATCATTTAGAAATTATCCTATTCCAGGTGCAGGAGGTCCATCTCCTATGGTGGCTGCTTTTTGGGATGATTTAGAAACTGGAAATAATGGTAAAGTATATTATTACAGTAATAATAATTATGCGATTGTTCAATGGGATAATATGAGAACACATGATGCAAATTCATCTGAAACATTTCAAATAATTTTAAATAATGATTCCAATCAACCTTATGGTGATAATTCAATAAAAATTCAATATGAAGATTTTAATAATACTTCAGCTGGAGATTTTAATAATTATCCCCCAGAGCATGGTAGTTATTCAACAATTGGGATAGAGAATCACTTGTCTAATGATGGTTTACAGTATACTTATTATAATAATTATCCATCAGCAGCCATGGCATTATCAGATAATACTGCATTATTTATTACGACACAATTACCTGTAACTTTGCCTGTACCTCAATTATATACATCTTACAATAGCTTAGATTTCAGTATTCAGCCAAATAATCAGGATTTCATAGAAGTTGAATTGACAAATGTTGGAGAAGAAGAATCAATTTTGACTTATGAGATAACGCAGTCTTATCCTGATTTAGATTCGCCTTTTTCTTCGTTAGGTGGTGGCCCAGATTCTTACGGTTATTTTTGGACTGATTCTTCAATTGATTCGAATATAGATTTTGAATGGTTTGATCTTCTTGATGACGCTACTCTAGTTGCTTTTTCAACAAACGATAATGCTTCAGAATATTTTAACATAGGATTTGATTTCAATTTTTATGGACAATTATATACAGAATTTTTAATAAATCCAAATGGTTGGGTAGGGTTTGCGGGAGATAGTCAAGAATGGTATAATTCAAATATACCTTCCCAAGAAGGATTAAGTGGTTTATCAAATCCAATGCCTGCAATTTTTGGCTTTTGGGATGATTTAAATCCTATCAATAGCAATTGCAGTGCTGAATGCGCTGGTAACATTTATTATCATAGCAATGATGATAGGCTTATTATATGGTTTAATAATGTTGCTCATTGGGTAACAGGATCAGGTGACTTTTCAGGAACTTCTTATGACTTTCAAGTAGTCATTTATCCTGATGGGTCAATAGATATCAATCATAATTCTATCACAGGAGAGTATTCTGCAACAGTCGGGATACAAAATCAGTCCGGAAATATAGGTTTGCAAGTTGATCAATATGATGGTGATTATTTTGAAAATAATATTTCTTATAAGTTTAAAAAGCCATTTACATCTGATTGGTTATCTCTAGAGTCAAATAATAACAATCTATCAGGAGATTTATTAGATGGTGAAGAAATACTTTTCCAGGTACAAGTTAATTCAGAAAATATGCCTTTAGGTAATTATTCAGCAAATGTTTTAATAGTTACTAATACTGAAGATGTAAATATTCCTGTTAATTTAGAGGTTTCAAATACTGCAGGAATCCCAGGTGATTTAAATGGTGACTCAACGATTAATATTACTGACATTGTATTGCTTATTAATTCTATTCTATCTAATCAGTCCTACAATCCTAGTAGCGATCTAAATAGTGATGGTAGTATTAATGTTACTGATATTGTATTATTAGTTAATATCGTCCTTAGTGGAATTTAGTAAAAAAATAAAAATTCAGTTTATATAATTATTTAATTATAGTGTAAATTATTGCATGTTAATTTTTTATTTTTTAATGGCGCTGTCTTTTTTTACAATTTTTATCAATGGCTTCCAATGGATTTTTAAATTCAATATATATAATGCTAATTATATTTCATTTTCTTTTATTTCAACGATTTTATACATGTTTACACAGTCAGCAATAATGTTCTATTTTATTGGTGCTGGTAAAAGGATAAAAGAAATTATTTTAGAAAATGATCTTGATAAAAAAATCTATCAAGAAGTAATTGATATTAAAAATGAATTGTTTCCACCTTTAACGTTAAATATTTTAATTGTAGGGACGGCTTTTGTTTTAGGAGGCGGTGTTCAAACAAAAGCTCTTAGTAAGTACTGGCATTTTTTTATGTTTTATCTTGGACTTTTACATTATGTTAAAGTCATAGCAGTGCAGCATAGATCTTTAATTAAAAACTCTGATATTCTATCAAGAATTGGAATGCAGTTAGATGAATCCAAAAAATAAGAAAGATTAGATATGTATTATTTAGCTAAAATATTAGAGCTGTTAGGAATGTTTATACTTGGTATAAGCTTTGTAATAAATTTTCCAGAATTAATAAATTGGAATTTTTTTATAGTTGGCATAGCTTTTTTTACTATGGGTTTTATGATAGAAAAGTTTGTTTTAAAGTAAGTAGTTTTTTTATTAAATTTATATAATATAAAATAAGAACATTTTAATGAAAATAGATCACCTAAAATCAGTACCTGAATTGCCCGCATCAGTTAAAGGTAAAAAAAATAGACCTAAAAAAACTGCCTGGGTAGATGAAGATAATTGTACAGGCTGTCAGGCTTGCGTCCCTTTTTGTCCTGTAGATTGTATCGAGCCTGTTGCACTAGGAAAGCATGTTTTTCCACCAATTCCTCCTGTTCAAATTAGATTTAACGAATGTATTGGGTGCCAAATATGTGCAAAAGTTTGTACTAAATTAACATGGGATGCAATTCGCATGGTTGATACTGATAATTTGGAAGAGCGTTTAGATATTATAATTGATTAATTAGGAGTTATTTTGACAGATAAACATCATGAGGAAAGTTTTTGGAGAAAATATATCTTCTCTATTGACCACAAAGTAATAGGAATTCAATATGGAATAATGTCCTTGTTGTTCTTGTTACTTGGATTTAGTTTAATGTTAGTTATGAGATGGCAGCTAGCTTATCCTGATCAACCTTTGCCTCTAGTTGGTTGGAGACTATCCCCTGATATGTATAACTCGTTTGGTGCAATGCATGGAACTATAATGATTTTTCTAGGAGTTGTACCTGTTATTACAGGAGCATTTGGTAATTATTTAGTCCCATTACAAGTTGGTGCATGTGATATGGCCTTTCCAAAACTAAATATGGCAAGTTTTTGGTGTTATTTTGTTGGCGGAATAGTAATGCTTAGTGGCTTTCTTTTACCTGGCGGTGCTGCAAGTTCTGGATGGACATCTTATCCTCCCTTATCAGTAGTTGCTACAACTGGCCAAACAGTTTGGCTAATTGGGATGGTGTTCTTAATTACATCATCTTTGCTTGGTTCTTCAAATATAATTGTTACAATAGTCCAGCTTAGAGCTCCAGGATTAACATGGATGAGATTACCATTTTTTATTTGGGCTCAATTTGTAACCGCTTTTTTACTTTTACTTGCTTTCCCTCCATTAGAAGCAGCTGCAATTTTCCAGTTAATGGATCGTCTTGCTGGAACTAGCTTCTTTATGCCATCTGGATTGATTGTTGGTGGGGCTGCAACAGATTGGGCTGGTGGAGGAAGTCCATTGTTATGGCAACATTTATTTTGGTTTTTAGCTCATCCTGAAGTTTATGTTCTAATACTTCCAGCTTTAGGTACAGTTGGAGAAATCATTTCAAATAATACAAGAAGACCTTTATGGGGTTATAAATCACTGGTTTATTCTGTAATATTTTTAGGTTTTATGTCTTTTATTGTTTGGGCACATCATATGTTTTTGACAGGAATGGGACAGACGATGAGTATGTTCTTCTCAGTAACAACGATGATTATATCTGTTCCTTCAGTTGTCATCTTGTCTTGCTTATTTATATCTCTATGGGGAGGCTCTATTAGATTCAATACCCCTATGTTATTTGCATTAAGCTTTTTACCTATGTTTGGTCTAGGTGGTTTAACTGGCTTGCCTTTAGGATTACCACTTTCTGATATCGCATTGCATGATACATATTATGTTATAAGTCATTTTCATTATGTTGTGGCTCCTGGTACTATATTTGCTATATTTGCTGGAATATATTATTGGTTTCCAAAGGTTACTGGTAAAAAATTAAATGAGGTGTTAGGTAAAATCCATTTTTTATTCTCTTTCATATTTATGAATGGAATTTTTTTCCCAATGTTAATTCAAGGTCTTGCTGGTGTTTCTAGAAGATTAGCAGATGGTGGTCAATCCTATGCACATGCTCAGCACGTTATTCACTATAACGAATTTATGTCGACCTCAGCATGGTTTTTAGGTTTAGCTCAGCTTCCATTTATATTGAATATTATTTTAACTCTTATTAAGAAAAAAGATAAAGTAGCAGATCCAAATCCTTGGAATTCAACAACATTAGAATGGGCTTGTCCATCGCCTCCTATAGGTCATGGAAATTTTGAAAAAGAACCAGTTGTTTACAGAGGGCCATATGAGTATAGTGTTCCTGGTCATAAAACTGACTTTAGTCCTCAGTCAGAAAAATTAGGAGAAAAATAAATGGAAATACCATATAATGAAGAACTTAGACCCGATACAGGTTTATACAATGCTAAACTAGGTATATGGCTTTTTTTAGCTTCAGAAGTAATGCTTTTTGGAGGTCTTTTCTCTGCATATATAATGCTTAGACTTTCAGATCCAAACTGGGCTAGTTATGGTCAAGATGCTTTAAATGTACCTTTAGCGACTTTAAATACAACTGTTTTAATTACATCAAGTATAACTATGGTTATGTCATGGGTTTCCTTAAAACTAAATGATCTTAAAAAGTATAAGCTATATATGGGTTTGACGCTTTTATGTTCTTTTGGTTTTTTAATTATAAAATATATCGAGTATTCATCGAAGTTTAGCCATGGTTTATTTCCTTCTACGAATAATTTTTTAGCAGTTTATTTTGTATTAACAGGTTTGCATATGCTTCATGTTATAGGTGGAATAGTTGTGAATGGTTACTTTTTTGGACCTGGATTGAAGATGTGGAATACTGAGCCTGAAAGATTTACAAACAGAATAGAAGTTGCAGGTTTATATTGGCATTTTGTTGACCTTGTATGGATATTTTTATTTCCTGCGCTTTATTTACTATAATTGGGAGAGATTTATGAGTAATGATATGAATCATCATATAAAAGTTTATAGAAACGTCTTTTTAGGACTTTTAGTTTTAACAGGTTTTACGGTAGGTGCATCTTATATTCATTTTGATGCATTATGGTTAGGAGTTGCTCTTGGTTTGGCTATTGCTTTTGCTAAAGGTTATTTAGTTGCAGCAAATTTTATGCATTTAAATAATGAAAAAAGCTTTATTTATTTAACCCTTGCCATTTCAGTCGCATTTTTTTTAGTCTTATTTTTTATGCCGACTTTATGGCATAAAGATTTATTGAAATCTCCAAAACATATACCTCTTCAAAATGGTGAAGTCTACAAAGATGTAGATCATTCCGATAATCATGGAGGACACCATTAATGTCACTTAAATCTTTTCATATAGTTTTTATTGTTATAAGCTCATTATTTATGGTTTATTTTGCTTATTGGGCTATTATTAGCTGGTTTGATTATAGAGATTTATCATATTTGTTTTATGGTGTTTTATCTATAATATCATTTTTTTTATTACTTGTGTATTCAAATAAGTTTAAAAATAAGTATAAAGGACTATCATCTTAATGAAAAATTACTTTATATATATTTTATTATTTTTGATTTTACCTAATTTTTTAAATGCGTGTGCAGTATGCTATGGTGCTCCAGATGATCCTATTACACAAAGTTTAAACAAGGCAATTTTATTTATGCTATTTGTTGTATTTTTTGTTTTATCCTGCATTGTTTATAGCATTTTTACATTAATTAGTAGAAGTAATAATATTCAAACATAGGAGATTAAATGACTGAATTTTTACAAAGTTATATGCCCATAGTGGCCTCTGAGATGGGTCATCTTGGTGATAACTTAAGTGGTCTTGTCCATTGGCTTATGCTTGTTCTATTTATTGGTTGGGGAACATTTTTTATATATACTTTAATTCGTTTTAGAAGTTCTAATAATCCTAAAGCTAATTACCATGGAATAACTACGCATTATTCAAGTTACGTTGAAGTAGGAGTAGTCGTTTTTGAAGCTTTACTATTAATCAGTTTTGCTATTCCTGGATACGCTACTGTTAAGTATGATAAAGCGCTTGAGGATACTGAAATAGAGGTTAGAGTGATTGCTCAGCAGTTTGCATGGAATATTCATTATCCAGGTGCTGATGGTAAATTTGGAACTACAAAAATTAGTTTAGTTGATGAAGAAACAAATCCAATAGGGTTAGATAGGAATGGTTACGGAGCAGATGATTTAACTACTATTAATCAATTACATCTACCCGTAGATAAATTAATAAAATTATACATTTCATCAAAAGATGTTATACATGGATTTTCTCTTCCAGAAATGCGTCTAAAGCAAGATGCAATTCCTGGAATGCAAGTCCCTATTTACTTCACTCCAACTATAACCTCAAAAGATTTTTTAGATAAGCTTGTAGGAACTGCTAGGCAGGGTATGGGATATGAAATTGCTTGCGCTCAATTATGTGGTAACTCTCACTATCGAATGAAGGGGTATATGACCATTCATACAGAAAAAGAATATAATAATTGGCTTGTTGAGGAAGCAGAATATCTTGATGCTGAAGGTGAAGATGATTGGGATGATGAATGGTAAAAATCAAAGGCCCTTGAAGGGCCTTTTTTATTAAATTTAAATTATGTCATTGATAACTGATAAATGGACTGGAAAAGAATATTTTAAAATATATGATTTTAATCATATAGAGTGCTATGTTGGTAATGCTAAGCAGTCTCTTTATTATTATTGTTTAGTTATGGGCTTTAAAGTAATTGCTTATAAAGGTCCAGAAACAGGGAATAAAGATTCATCCTCATATGTTTTACAAAACAATCGTATAATTATTATCCTCACCTCGCCAGTTAATTCTGCTCATAAATCCAATGAATGGATAAGTAAACATGGAGATGGTGTTTATGATATAGCTTTTTTAGTTGATGATGCTAATGAAGCTTATGAATCATGCCTATCTCGAGGAGCTAGGTCTGCTTATCCTCCTAAGTATAATGATGAAAATACATATTGCAGTGCCGGTATTAAAACATACGGAGACGTCATACATTCTTTTGTTAGTAAGAATAAATATCGAGGTATTTGGGCTCCCGGCTTTATTGAAATGACCAAACCTAGCCTTAAATTAAGGGATACAGGTTTAGTAAGAATCGATCATGTGGTTGGTAATGTTGAAGAGAATAAAATGGATTATTGGAAAGACTATTATGAAAATATATTTGGTTTTACAAATTTTGTCGTTTTTGATGATTCTGATATTTCAACTAAATATTCATCATTAAAAAGTAAAGTTATGAGATCAAAAAATTGGAAGGTTAGATTACCTATTAATGAACCTGCTAATGGTCTTAAAAAATCACAGATTCAAGAATATTTAGACTTTAATAATGGTCCTGGTGTTCAGCATATAGCCTTATTAACAACAGATATTTCGTATACTATTGATACATTAAGAAAAAATGGGATGGACTTTTTGAAAGTTCCTGATACTTATTATGATGAGCTCAATAAAAGGGTAGGCAATATAGATGAAGACATTAAAATAATAAAAGATTTAAATATTCTAGTAGATAGGGATGATGAAGGCTATTTATTACAATTATTTACTAAGCCCGTACAAGATCGACCAACCTTATTTTATGAATTTATTCAACGAAAAGGTTCAAAAGGGTTTGGACAAGGAAATTTTCAAGCGCTTTTTGAGGCTATAGAGAGAGAACAAGAAAGAAGAGGTAATTTATAATGCCATTTTATAATTCTAGAGGTGTAATACCTCCCAAAAGACACACGGTATTTAAAAAAAATAAAAATCTTTTATTTGAGGAGCACATCAGTAGACAAGGTTTCTCAGGTATTTATTCAAACATGTATCATTTATCTATGCCAACGGAATTAATAAAAGTAAAAAAAATTAAAAAAATAGATATTAAGAAAGCATCATATAATCATAAGGCAAGGCACTTAATGTCTTATAGTTTAAAAAAAACTGATGATCCTGTAAACTCAAGAACACCCCTTTTATTTAATAATGATATTATCATTAGTATTTGCAACATAAGTAAAAAAATGGATTATTTTTATAGAAGTGGTCATTATGATGAATTAATGTATGTACAATATGGAAGTGGTACTCTTTCAACAAATTTTGGTGATTTAAAGTATTCTAAGGGAGATTATATAATTATTCCTAAAGGTGTGATATATAAGATAAAAATTGGTATTAAAACAAAAATATTATTAGTTGAATCACTATCTCCGATTATTACACCAAAGAAATATCGCAACCAATTTGGACAATTGTTAGAGTCTTCACCTTACTGTGAAAGAGACATTGTAGTTCCTAGCTTAAATAAACCTATTGAAGAATCTGGAAATTTTTCAGTTAAAGTTAGATTAGAAGATGGAATTCAAGAATATATTTACAACCATCATCCTTTTGATGTTGTGGGTTGGGATGGATTTTATTACCCTTGGATCTTTAATATAAATAATTTTGAACCCATAGTAGGCAGTATACATCAACCGCCTTCTGTACATCAAACATTTGAAAGTAATAATTTTGTAATTTGTTCATTTGTATCAAGATTATTTGATTTTCATAAGGATGCAATTCCTTCTCCATACCCTCATTCAAATGTTGATTCTGATGAATTTATTTTTTACAGTGAAGGAAGTTTTATGAGTCGAAGTGGTATAAAAGAAGAGTCTATAACGTATCATCCCATGGGCATTCCTCATGGTCCACAACCAGGTAAGTATGAATCTTCAATTGGCAAGAAAAGCACTGAAGAGTTAGCTGTAATGATTGATACCTTCAGACCATTACACTTGACAGAAGAGGCTCTTAAGTTATCAGATAAAAAATATCATTTAAGTTGGGTAAAAAAATAACTAAAATGCATTCTAAAATAAAAACAATTGATTTTAAATCCTCTGATGCTCCTCAGGAATTTGTAAGCTCACTAATTAATACTGGTTTTGCTGTCATTAGAAATCATTCAATTGATTATCAATTAATTGATAAAGTCTATGATATATGGGGAAATTTTTTTAAATCAGATTATAAAAACGATTATCTTTTTGATTTACAAAAGCAAGATGGATACTTTCCTATTAAATCTGAGAATGCAAAGGGATATTCTTTTAAAGATATTAAAGAATTTTACCATATTTATTTACCATGGGGCAGGATACCTCCTGAATTATCTGAAGATACACTTTTAATTAGAAAAGAACTAAAAGGCATTGCTACCGTTTTATTATCATGGATTAACGATCTTACTCCTGAAAATATTAAAAGAAATTTTTCAATACCACTTCATGATATGATTGAAAATAGTAAAACAAATCTTTTAAGAATAATTCATTACCCTCCCATAAAAGATAAAGATAATAAAAATGCTTTAAGAGCAGCTGCTCATGAGGATATAAATTTAATTACTATTTTATTATCAGGTTCAAAACCAGGATTACAGGTTAAAGACTCCAATAATAATTGGATAGATGTTAAATCTGATTATGGTTCACTAATTGTAAATATTGGTGATATGTTACAAGAATGCTCTAGCGGATATTATCCATCTACATCTCATAGAGTTATAAATCCAAAAGATGAAGATAGCAATAAGTCTAGATACTCAATGCCTTTTTTCTTGCACCCAAGAGATGAGGTTGTTTTATCAAATAATTATACTGCTAAAGAGTATCTTGATGAAAGGTTAAAAGAATTAGGCTTGCGTAAATGAAAAAAATAATTTTTATTATTTCTTTATTTGTTTCATATTTTATCATCAATCAATACATGTCTATTGAATCTGACCCTTGTGATGTCAAGTGTGATAATTGTATTAATGCTAGTCAGTGTGAGGAATGTTACAATGAATGTTACTCAAACATTAAATAATTATGAATAACATTCTAAAAAAATTCATTAAAATTTTTAAGCCTTGGTTTGCTGTAGATTCTAGAGCATTGGGTATTTTTAGAATTATTTTTGGTTTTTTGTGTTTATCAGATATCGTAAGACGGTGGGATTTTATTGATATTTTTTATACTCAAGCATCTATTATTCAATCATCCATAACTTCAAGTTCCTATAAAAATTTCACACTATTAAATACGTTTACCTCCTCTTGGGAAGTTCATTTGTTTTTTTTAGTAGGGATTGCCTTTTCATTGACGCTAATACTTGGGTATAAGACTAAGCTTTCTCAAATAATGTGCGCTGTTATTATAATTAGTATACATAATAGAGCTATTATGTTAGAGAATGCTGCAGATTTTTTTATGAATTGCATGTTAATTTGGACCATTTTTTTACCCCTTGGTATAACTTTTAGTATTGATTCATTATCAAAAGCACTAAAGAAATATAAAGAAAATTCAGTTGATGATTTAAATAATAGAGAACTAGGCATAAATAAATTCAAAACGATTTATTCTTTCGCATATTTTTGTATGATATATCAAGTTGCAACGATATATTTTTTTACAGGGATTGATAAAACAGGTTATGATTGGATGAATGGATCGGCTGTGTATAAAATGTTTCAATTAGATACTTTTCTAACTCCAGTTGGTTATTTTCTAAGAGATTATATTACATATCCCGTTTCTAAGTTTTTTACATATTCAACATTAGGCATTGAATATATGGCACCCATTATTTTATTTATTCCTTTTTATTCTTATATATTGAGATTCTTTTTTGTAATTATATATTCAATATTTCATATTAGTATTTACGTTGCCATTAAAGTTGGTTTATTTTCGTATGTTTTAATGTGTACTTTTGTCTTACTGATTGATACATATTTTATTGAAAAATTTAAATCATTTATCTTAAATAGATACAAGAAAGATAAGTATGTTCTGTTTTATGATTCTGATTGTGGTTTTTGTCATTACAGTGTAAGAATAATTAAAAGATTAGATGTTTTCCATCGTTTAGTTTTTGCTGACAAAACATACGAAGGTGCTAAACCTTCTAATTTGGATGAAATGCTTAACGTTACAGCATTATTGTATAATCCTTTAAAAGATACGATATGGACAAGACATCAAGTATTTGGTAAGATTTTAATTTTATTACCTTTTGGTTTTTTATTAGGCTGGATATTTTTTATTCCTGGTATAAGTATTTTGTTTGGAAAAGTATATGACATAATTGCAGCTAGAAGAACAGATGTAAGTAAGTTTCTTGGTTTACCAGCATGTGACTTAAAGAACAGACCAAATATTGTCAGTAATACCGAAAAATTAGCCTCACCTTTATATAAAAAAAATATCTTATATTTAAAAAAAATCATGAATGTTTCGCTACTAACTATTCTTTTAATATCAAGTATTAATTATAGTTTGGCTGCAAATGATGGTGTCAATGATTTAATGGAAGATTATGGCTTTGGAAAAAATTACTTTAGACATAACCAAACATTAAAAAAAATAGCTTTTTACCCAAGAATGATACAAAGATGGAATATGTTTTCACCAACAGTTCTAACTACCGATAAAGTTGTTGTAGTAGAAGCAACGTTGTCAAATGGTGATGTTATAGACCCATTTACAGGTAAAAAACCAGTTTTGGATAGTGTGGATTATAATATTCTTTGGCAAGATCACAATCAGTTTTGGAGAAAGTTTTTTAGTAGAGTTACTAAAAAGGGTAGAAAAAATGTTGTAAATAGATTTGAAACCTGGTTAAAAAGATACAACAATACTTTTTTTGATCATAATTTAAATGGAAATAAAATACGCCAGGTTAAAATTTGGTCTTTATCTCAGAGGAATAAAGATGTAAATTCTAAAGCAAACTATAGGGTATCAAAAAAATTATTAAATCCTAAGCAAACTAGTCAGTCTAAAAAAATAAATAGAAAGAAAAAAATTAAATGAAAAAATATATTTTAGTAATATTTTTATCCTTTTTTTATCCTCAATGAGCCATGTGAGGAAATCCTTCAATGCCAGTTGGCAGTGCTGATAAAGGTGTAGGTCTTGGAGCTGGAGAAATTATGTTAACAACAGACTTTGCATATAATCATATTGATTGGGAACATTCTCCTATAGGGAGTGAACCATTTGAACACTCTGGAATTTTGAATTCTAAAATACTTAATCTTGGATTAACTATTGGTTTAAATGACTATTGGAATGTATCAATTTCACAATTATTAATAGAAAGGTGTATGGAATGGCATCCAAAAGAAATTAGTTCTCACCATAGAACTGAGTGTAGTTCATCTGACTATGATAATGCCAATGGGGGATATTTTGGTGATACAAAAGTCAATTTCAAGTATTTATTAGAAAATCAAGGTAAAGGACCAGGTAATAGATTCTTCATTGGAGCTGGATTGATTATACCCTCAAATTATGCACTTACTAATAATCCTTTTATAACAGATGAAAATCATAGACACTTTGCATTAAGTGAAGGAGCACATAAAATAGCCATTGATTTTCAGTTTTTTCAAAAAAGAACTAAAGCGCCAGTTTTTTGGGGTGCAACTTTTAATTTTATTCATCCTCTTGAAACGAGCACTTATGGTTTTTATCCTTCAAAAGTCTATGATGTATCTTTAATGGCACTTAGTGGACCAACAAAAATTAAAACTAATTTATTTATGATTTCATCAATTGGTTTTAGTTATATTTTTCGACATACAACTGATGCTAAATGGAATGGTGATATTGCACCAAATTCAAAATCCAATACTCATATTCCAGGAATAAGTATTATTGTCGGGTCAAAAAAAATGAAAGGTTCAGTCGGGCTGAACTTTTCTAGAGCGTATATGGATAATTTAAATACAAATGATGATGTCCTTGAGCAAGATGCAAAAGTATGGCAGTTTGCATTAAGTTATAGAATAATTTTAGATAAATATATTGATAAATTATATTGGAAATAATTATGAATATTTTGCAATTACACAATACTTTAAGTAAAAAGAAAGAAAATTTTGAACCAGTAGATAAAAATCATGTAAAAATGTATACATGTGGACCAACTGTTTATAACTATGCACACATTGGGAATGCTAGACCTGCTGTTGTAAGTGATTTGCTCGTTCGATTATTAAGGTATCTGTATCCAAAAGTTACATATGTTTCGAATATAACAGATATTGATGATAAAATTATAAAAGCTTCCAAAGAAAGTAATAAACCAATAAATCAAATAACAGAAAAATTTGAAAAAATATATAATGAAGACATGGCTTCTCTAGGTGTTTTGGCTCCTGATATTCAACCAAGAGCTACTGATCATATAGATGATATGATTAATCTTGTTAAAGATATGATTAATAATGGTTGTGCGTATGAATCTGAAGGACATGTCTTATTTGATGTGAAATCATATAATGCATATGGTAAATTATCAGGTAGAGATATTCAAGATCAACTAGCTGGTAGTAGAGTAGAGGTGGCTTCTTATAAGAAAAACCCAGGTGATTTTGTTCTTTGGAAACCAAGTGTAGATGATGATCCAGGTTGGGATTCTCCATGGGGATTTGGACGACCGGGATGGCATTTAGAGTGCTCTGCAATGTCTGAAAAAAACTTAGGATTACCTTTCGATATACATGGTGGTGGAATGGACCTTATTTTTCCTCATCATGAAAATGAAGTTGCTCAAAGTTGCGGTGCACATGGAGAACAACATGATCCAAAAATATTTGTAAGGTATTGGATTCACAATGCTATGTTAAATATTGGCGGTAAAAAAATGTCA
>CBFHVR010000088.1:0-2641 GCA_965659495.1 uncultured bacterium | reverse complement strand
AGGAGTTTTTTTTTCAATCATTATCCCCAGTAGTTTTTCAAGAATTATTACAACAATAGATGTTCCTAGCTCATATACAATAGAAGGTGTTTCTAAAGAGAGTGGACTCACGCTGTTTAATCAAAATTATGATAATAAACTTGGAATTAATATAGGATATCAGCAGGTACTTTTTTTTAAAGGAAAATTTAATCTTTACGCTGGTGCCGAGTTTATGCTTGGTAAAAAAGCAGAATCAAGAATAGCTTTTCATTCAACATATATCATGCCTTCATTTTTGTTAAAAGATCAATTAGCGCTTAGTATCAGGCTTGGCATGACACAAATAAATACTGATCAATCTAATTTCAATTTAAGTAAGGGTTTGCTAGCTTCTTTTGGATTAGAGTATAAAATTTCAGATGGAATTACATTAGGATTTGATTATTGTTTCTATGATATAAAGAATAAAACGATAACAGATATTTCTGGATTTAACCCGCCTTTATTAGGAAATATAGAAGGTGATAACATCTTTGTTGAACCTACAGATTTAGATCTAAATTATCAGAAATTAGGATTTTCAATTATATATGGTTTTTCAATGAATAATAAAAAAGAAAGAAAACTATGAAATTAAAATTACATTGGCAGATTATTATTTGTATGGTACTAGGAACTTTTATGGGCGTATATTTTAATAATACAGGAGTTAATAGTTCTATATACACATTGATTGTTTTGTTAGGAGATGTTTTTATAAGACTTCTTAAGATGGTTATTGTGCCACTTATATTTACTTCTATCGTGATAGGTGTTTGCTCAGTTAAAAGTAGAGCAAAAATAGGTAGGCTTGGATTCAAAACATTTTTGTATTATGTATCAACAAGCTTGATTGCTATTTTAATTGGACTTTTCCTTGCCAATACAATTCAACCTGGAATAGGAGCAACAACCATAGAAAGTATTGAAGCATTTGATACCAACAAACTAACATCTTCTACATCAATATTGGATATTTTAAAAAGAATGATTCCTATTAATCCCTTTAAAGCATTTGCAGATGGAGATATGCTCGGAACCATCTTTTTTGCTTTATTTTTTGGGATAACATTGGGTTCCATAAACTCTAAAGGATCTTCTTCCATCCTAGAATTTATAAAAGCATTATATAAAGTTATAATGAAAATGACTCAGATAGTAATAATGCTCGCACCAATTGGAGTGTTTGGATTGATAACTAAGGCAATTTCAAATATGGGTTTGTCTATTTTCAAAGAACTTGGATTGTATGCTTTAACAATTGCAACAGGTTTAACAATTCATTTATTTATTGTCTTACCATTAATTTTATTTATTTTTGTTAGAGTCAATCCTATCATCCATTTTCGTGCTATTGCTTCCGCAATGGTAACAGCATTTTCTACCAGTTCTTCAAGTGCAACTTTACCTGTTACAATGGATTGTGTAAAAGATAAAGTAAAGGCTTCAGATGAGGTGACTAGTTTTGTATTGCCTATGGGTGCAACAATTAATATGGATGGAACAGCTTTATACGAATGTGCTGGTGTCCTTTTTATAGCTCAAGCATTAGGAATTCCGCTTGATGCAAGTCAACAATTTATAGTGGTTATTACTGCTCTATTAGCATCAATTGGAGCTGCGGGTATACCAAGTGCGGGACTTGTAATGCTATTTATAGTTACAGATGCAGTTGGACTATCTAGTGATGCAGTTGCAATATGGGTTGGTTCAATGTTAGCAATAGATAGACCACTTGATATGTTTAGAACAATGGTTAATATATCAAGCGATAGTGTTGGAGTCGCCGTTATTGCTAAATCTGAGGGTGAAAAATTATATTAATGATAATTTTTTATCAACTTTAAAATCAGATAAGTGAGACGTTTTAATTTCAATTACTTTAACTCCTTTAAAACTTGAAATTTTACTTAACTTATCATTTAAGCTCTTAGCATTTAATTTGAAATACTTAATATCAAAGACTTTTGCAATATTTTTTATCTGGATATTTTGAGGTGTAACCCAAAATTCATTGAATCTATCAATTTTTTTATCTGCATAATCTAATGATGTAAATATTTTACCTCCATTATTATTAATAATAATAATAGTTAAGTCTATTTTTGTAGACTGAAGTACACTAAATCCGTTTATATCATGAAAGAAACTAATATCTCCAATAACTAAAAAATTCTTAGATTTTTTATTAATAGAAGATATCCCAAGTGATGTAGAAATAATACCATCAATACCACTCGCTCCTCTGTTTGTAAACGTATGAATTTGATTTTTTAGCTTATCTGAATATTTATTAAAAGAACGTATAGGAGAAGAATTCCCAATAAATAAATGATCTTTTTCTTTTAGATTATTTAATAATGATTTTAATATAGAAAACTCAGTATCTTTTCTTATTAATATGGTAGAATAGTTACTTCTAATCCCATTTTCAAAATCTTCAATGCTATCTATCCATTTTTTATCAATTATATGATTTTTATTTAATTCAATATTTTTTGGAAATGTTCTAATTATATATTTTGAATCGTCGTTAAAATACAAATATGGATTTATAAGATATGTTTTAGTTCTATTAATTGATAAAAGTTTATTCAATTTTTTTGATATTGGTTTTGAT
>CBFHVR010000087.1:0-36450 GCA_965659495.1 uncultured bacterium | reverse complement strand
CCAAATGATGAGATTATGGACTCTCATTATCAAAGAGGTGAAGGCTTAATTGATGGAGTTCAAACAATTATTGAAGAAAACAGTCGTTTAGGATCGCCAGTTTATGGGTTGATAGATGAAAATAGTTTTACAGTTTCTGGTTACTCTATGGGTGGAGGAGCCTCTCATGATGCTGCATTAATTGCCCAAGATAATGGTCTTGACCATGTTAAAGCAGTTATTTCATTAAATCCAACGGTTCTTTTTGAAGATTGCAATCTATGCCCTGCCAATACATACGAAGGGGAAACTTTTTGTATTTGTCTAGTTCCAGAATTAATTGCGCATAGCTTGCCCTCACTTATTTTTGCTGGAGAAGTAGAAGTAAATGAATTAAGTGGGTATGAAGGACTTCTAGGCCAAGATATTTATGCAAATTTACCTGCTGAAACAGATAAAATTCTTTTTGAAGGAGCTAATTCTGGACATGGTTTTGCAGAATTATCGAATGATGAAGTCAGTGAAAAAATATTATCTTTTATGAATTATTTTATTTTAAATGATGATAATTACTGCGAAAATTTACAAGAAGTACCTTCTTCATCATCACAGTATTTAACTAACTTTGATTGTGAACAAAGTTTACTAGGTGATTTAAATGCTGATTTGATTATTAATGTCCAAGATGTAGTGCTAACTGTTAATTTAGTTCTAACAGGAGGAGGATACAATAATTCTGCAGATTTGAACTTAGATAATATTGTCAATGTTCAAGATATAATACTTTTGATTAATATTATTTTAAGTTAATTATTATTGATTTATATCAATAATTAATAATATAAAATAATTTTATATTTATGATTGAAAAGAAAAATTGTATTGTTTGTAATAATGAAGTAATTATAATTAATTGTCATTATTCATGTGAAAATTGTGGTTTCAGTGAAAATTGCCATGATATGCCTCACCTAATAGATAATGAATAAATTTTTATCTTTTTTTAATAT
This sequence comes from uncultured bacterium, assembly GCA_965659495.1. Taxonomy (GTDB): domain Bacteria; phylum Fidelibacterota; class Marinisomatia; order SCGC-AAA003-L08; family D37C17. Next base: position 35,461 of record CBFHVR010000087.1, on the reverse strand, counting down.
AATAAATAATTGTATTTTAGTTACGAAATATAGTTAATTAAAGGAAAATAAAATGAGTGATGTAAAACAAGGAACAGTAAAGTGGTTTAATAATGCAAAAGGATTTGGTTTTATCGAGCCTGAAAATGGAGATAAAGACCTTTTTGTTCATATGAGTGAAATTCAAATGGAAGGTTTTAAAACTTTAAAAGATGGACAAAGTGTTGAATTTATTGAAGACTCAGGTGAAAAAGGACCTTGTGCAACTAAGGTTGTTCCTAAATAATTTTAGTTAAATTTTATAAGTTTCTCAACAAAAAAAGCCTCTTTTTAGAGGTTTTTTTTATTACAATTATTTACTAAGAACTTAACAGGTAACTTTATAATTTTAAGTATGAAGAAAAAAGAAATATTAATATGAACAGAGTCGCATCAAGAATTATTATTGTTTTAATTTTTTCTAATCTTGCTTTTTTAGAAAATTGTTGTGATGAACAGTTAAGTTCTATAGAAGAGTGTGGGGATATGACAGGATGTTTTATACCTGAATGTACAGAGGATTGTAGTTGGGAACCTATTCAGTGTTGGGGTTCAACAGGCTATTGTTGGTGTGTAGATGAAAATGGAACAGAAATAGAAGGTACTAGCACTCCATCTTGGCAAGGTGTTCCTGATTGCCAATATCATGTTGAAGAATGTTTTGATTTCACTGAAATTAATTTTGGTTTGTGTGATATGGTTTTAGGTGTTGGTTTGACAGATGGTGAATGTAATTATATATCTGGATGTGGTTGGACAGTAGATGGGATTGATTATTCTGATTTATTTTTTGATAATATAAATGATTGTCAGCAAAATTGTGAAGCTATTGATCAATGTGATATAGGCTATGTTGAAATTAATGATATATGTTTCCATGAGGGAGATATTAGTATAATTCAAAAAATGATCGATAATAGTTATGAAAGTGATATTGATTTAGGTTGTGAGGAATGGGATAGTTATTGTGGTTCACCAAATCCTTCAATGGATTCAGGTGATTCTTGGATGTGGGTTTTAGTTGATGGTGAAAATTATAATTGGAGTCCAAATAGTAATGGTATTGTAGACCCTCTTGAACTTGGAATTCAAGAATGGGAAGACGGCCGATTAACAAGTCTTATGTGTGGAGCATATATATATTGTCAATTATCAGGTACTATTCCAGTAGAAATCAATCAATTAACAAGCATTAGAACTCTTAGACTAGAGGGTAATTATTTAACAGGGTTTATTCCAGAATCAATATGCGAATTAGATTCAAATCATAATGACTATCTAGAATTCGATATATCATGGAACAGACTATGTCCTCCTTATCCTGAATGTATTGGATTATCAAGTTTTTGGGGTCAATATACTTCGGAATGTTCAGTAGTTGGAGATATTAACTATGATTTTATTTTAAATATTCAAGATATTATCCTAATTGTATCAATTATTTTAGATGATATACAACTAGACTTTCAAGAACTAAGTGCTTCTGACACTAATTACGATGGAATAATTGATATTTTAGATATAATAGAAATTGTAAATATAATTTTGGAGAATTAATGATAAAAAAATATTTTATAGAAATTTTAAGATGGAGTCTTAGATTTCATGGAATTTTTCATATAGGACATGTATACTCAGATTTTTTAGTTCAAAATTGGATTGGTTTTTCTATAGGTTGCTATGTTATATTGGTAGAAGTTTTATCAAGCTTTTTAATCCCCAATGAACATATACATTTTAAACCATTTAAATCTGAAGTTCATGAAAAATGTGATTAAATTTTTTATTTTATCTTCATTTTTTTTTATAGATCTAAATGCACAAAGTTCTATGAATTTTGTTGGTGATATTATGTTTGGAAGAAGATATTATTGTACTACTGCAAATAGTTATAATAATAACAATCAAGATTTAGAAAATAATTTATGTTTAATGCCTGATGGATTTTGTGATGGATTTGGTTCTCCTGGAATTATTCCTTCATGTGGAACAAGCGTTCTATTTAACGGTGTTAAATCATATTTCCAAAATTCTGATTTTATTAATGTCGGAAATTTAGAATCTGTTATTACGCTAGATACTTCAACCCCTCATTTAGGTTATGAAACTTGTAAAATTGTTTTTCATTCTTGCCCTGATGTGGTACCTGAATTAGTAGACGTTAATTTTGATTTTTTAAATCTAGGTAATAATCATGTTCTTGATTATATGTCTAGCGGGATTATTAGCACCAATTTATATTTAAATGATGCTGAAATTTTATATGGTGGTTCTGGTCTTGATAGTTTATCAGCATGTGCTCCTTCATCATTAGTCAATGATAATGGAGTAGAAATATTTTATTTAAGCTCTAGTAGTGTAAATGGAGAAGATGAAGGAGATTCATGTGAGCCATTATCTACTGCGGGTGAAAATAATCCAGGATTTTGTGAGATGTCTGAACAATCTATTGATAATCAAATGAATTATTTAGGATCAGATTTAGATAGTTCAATAGTAGTATATCAAATGCATACTGGATATGAATATAGTTTTGAACCAGAAGACCGTTTAAATTTAAATAATGAGTATAATCCATTTTTTAATACATTAAGTGATAGAACAATTGAGATGGCTCATTATGCTGTTGATGCAGGTGCTGATATTGTTGTCCAGCACCATCCCCATGTTATCCAAGGTTTTGAGCTTTATAATAATAAGTTAATAGCACATTCTTTGGGCAATTTTATTTTTGATCAAAATTTTCCTGAAACATGGTCTTCAGTAATCTTAAATGCTGATTTTAACCACAATGGATTTAATAGTTATAAGGCAATACCAATTTACTTGAATTATTATTTACCTCAAATAGCATCTGGTACTTTAGGCAATTATATTTTAGATTTTTTATCAATGAAGTCTAGAAAGTTAAATACATTTATTAAAGTTGATAGAGAAAGCAATATTGCTAATGTAGAGTATGGTGAACCGTATTATACTTTTACAAAAGATACAACTTTAGTTTTAGAAGAAGATAGCAGTGGCAGTTTTATTTCAAAGCCTATTAAGTTAAATAAAAATTTTCATATTGAAGATATTATATCCAATCAAGATATTGAATATAGATTAGGCAGAGAAATTATTTGGATGGGTGATTTTGATTTTAATCCTGAAGTAGATTCATGTATAAATAAAGATACTTATTACTGGAATATGAGAACTTCTTTTTTAGATAGTTCAGTTTTTTGGAATGGTAATTCTTCACTGAAAATGATCAGAAATCCAAGTAATACTGACAATGCACTGGTGGATAATTATTATTGTTTCCCTTTAATAAATGAGCCAGAGGAAATTTCTGTAAGAGGATATATCAAAACAGAAAATTCAAACGATACTAAGATAGGTATTAGATTTTATGAATCAAGATGCAGTGGCACTATTGAAACACAGTACACAAGTGATGTTGATGGTACCACGGAATGGCAAGAATATAGCAAAGATATTACAGTACCAGATGATTCTAGATATATTGATTTAAGAATGGTTTCATTTCCAACTGATTCATTGGAATCAATATCTTATTTTGATAACGTTGGTATTATAGAGTGGGAGGAGTGGTCATTAAGTGAGGTCTTGTATCCGAATGATTATTATTATTACCAAGTCAAGTCATCTTCAAACCAAGTTGATATTACTTTGAAAGAAAAATCATATTATTTTGGTGAGCAATTTAGTATTGGTGATAATAACTTTGATGGTTCAATTGATGTTATTGATATAATACTAATTATTAATATTTCAATAGATATATATATTCCTAGTAATGAAGAATTTGCGGCTTCTGATGCAAATCAAGATGGTTCTGTTAATGTGTTAGATATTATTGAATTAATTAACATTATTATAAGTAATTAAATGGAGATAAAATATTGAGTTTTTATATAAAATCTTTATTTGTTGCTATTCCTTTATTTATGATATTAATTGTAATCGAGGAAATGTATGCACGATATAAGGGCGTAGTTGTTAATAGAAGTGAGGATATGATTTCTAGCTTAAGTTCTGGAATGACAAATATTATAAAAACTATTCTCAAAGTAGGTATCATTTTAATTAGTTATTCATGGTTAAGAGAAAAAATTGCTATATATCAAATAGAACAATTTTGGATAGTAATTTTATGTGCATTAATTGTCCAAGATTTCACAGGTTACTGGCTCCATAGATTAAACCATCGAGTTAATATTTTTTGGAATAGACATGTTATACATCATTCAAGTGAAGAGTTTAATTTATCATGTGCATTGAGACAGTCAATTTCGCAAACATTTAACTATGCTGCTATTTTAATGATTCCAGCTGCATTACTTGGAATCCCCGCTTATATTTTTGCTATTTTAGGACCTGTACATTTATTTATGCAATTTTGGTATCATACAAGACTTATTGATAAAATGGGTATCTTAGAGTATATTTTAGTAACCCCATCACATCATAGAGTCCATCATGCTATAAATCCAGAGTATATTGATAAAAACTACGGTCAAATTTTTATTTTTTGGGACAAGTTTTTTGGAACATTTCAAGAAGAAATATCTGAAGTAAAACCTATTTATGGAACTTTGACACCTTCATCTACTTGGAATCCCATAATTATTAATTTCAAACATCTATGGCAACTTTTAAAAGATGCATGGAACACGAAAAATATTTTTGATAAATTTAAGATATGGTTTATGCCCACTGGTTGGAGGCCTAATGATGTAAAGTCCAAATATCCATTAAAGAAAATAGTAAATCCATTTAAACAAAAAAAATATAGTAGTAATAATTTAAATGGTATTATAATGTTTGTTTGGATGGAATACCTAGTTACCTCAGCTATGATGCTTCACTTATTTATTTTATTTGATAATCAATCTATGAATTTGAATTATTTATATGGAGCTTTTATCTTTGTTTATATTTTTATTTACTCATTAATTTTAGATAATAAATCATATCCTTTAGCATACGGTACTATAAAACTAATTATATTTACTAGTATGATATTGTATCAGAATTTAAGTTGGTTTGGGCTAGATTTATTTTTAACAGCTTTATTATTTACTTATATTTCAGCTTCAATCTTTTTACCAACCATTATTACTAAAAAATATAATTTATCAATAATTAATAACTAAATATCAATCGAATAGATATTATAAATAATGTTATTTTAAATAGTTTAATAAATAATTTTTCTGGAATCATGTTTAAGATTTTTTTACCAAAATTTGTTCCTAAAAATACGGCCAGTGTAAGTGGTACTAGTAATTTATATTCATTAAAATAATTAACATTAAAGAAAAATATAAATAATGGTATTTTTGTTAAATGCGTAATCATTTGACATGCAGCTTTATTTGCTATGATATTTTTTTTAGTTAAATTGCTATTTAGAAAAAAAGGTGCGATGAGTGGGCCAGTTGCTCCAACAAAAATAGATGCAAGTCCGCTTATAGTTCCTACTTTAATAAATGATTTTGAATCCTTCTTTTTTTTAGGACCTTTTAAAAAAAGATACCATATTATAAAAAAACCAATTATAGGCTTTAAAAAATCAATTTTCATTTCATTTGCTGATCCAACATTGTAAAATTTGATTAGAAAGTATATTATAAATCCTGATATAGTTGCACCTATAAATGCCCCAATTAAAAATTCTTTTATCAAATCTTTTTTAAGGTGTTTTCTAAACAGAAAAGTTCTTGTAGAATTGCTTATTAATTGTATTATTCCATGAAGAGCTATTACCATATATCCATTTGGTATAATGACTGCCATAATTCCTAGTAAAATTATTCCACCACCCATTCCAAGTACGGCTGAAATAGATGAAGTCACAAATGCAGATATTATCAATAGTATTAATTCCACTATAATTAATTTACAATTTATAAATAAAAATTAAAGCCTCAAAATGAGTCATTTTTTTAATAAATTATTATGTGGTTAATGTATGTAAAAAATTAAGTTATTGTTTAAAATTATTAATATTTCTTTCAGTAATTATCGCCAATCCAGATTGGGATGAAGTTCAGATAGAGTCTATTCAACTATTACAAAAATATATTCAAATTGATAGTAGTAATCCACCTGGAGATGTAACTGAGGCCATTAATTGGCTTGCTGATTTATGCGATAAAAATAAAATATCGTATCAAACGTTTACGGTAGATGAAGATCCAAGAAGAATGCACCTGCTTGCAGAGATTAAAGGTAAAAATAGTAGCCTTAAACCATTGTTGCTTTTAAATCATGTTGATGTTGTTCCTGCTGATGTAGATGCTTGGAGTGTAGATCCCTTTGGTGGGGTTATTAAGAATGGAATTATTTATGGCAGAGGTGCTTTAGATATGAAATCACTAGGCATGATGCAATTGATTAGCTTAATACTACTTAATAGAGAGGGTTGGATTCCTGAAAGAACAGTTAAATTTTTAGCTGTCGCTGATGAAGAAATTTTGGGTGAGTATGGAGTTCAATGGATGATTAAAAATCATTGGGATTTATTAGATCCAGAGTGGGTTTGGGATGAAGGTGGTATAGGTTCTACAGATTCTTTTCCAGGAATGGATGTTTTTGCAATTGCAGTTGCTCAGAAAAAATCGTTTTGGGTTGAACTAGAAGTAAATGGTATTTCTGGACATGGTTCGAGACCTTTTGATGGATATCCCAATCAAGTTCTAGCTACCTCTTTATCTAAGATTGTAAACTGGGAAACGCCAATAGAAATTAATCCTGTAATAGAGGAAATGTTATTTAGAATCGGTTCAAATAAAGGTGGTATTGAGGGATTTGTTATGAAAAATATTAATAATCCAATTATACATTATTTATTTTCAAATTCAGTTGCTGAAAAATCAATAACCGTTAATGCAATGATTAGAAATACAGTTTCATTAACCAAAATTAATTCTGGTTACAAAACAAATATAATTCCTGAATATGCATCTGCAGCATTGGATATTAGATTATTACCTGATACCAGTCCAGACTCTTTTTTATTAGATTTAAAAGAAGTAGTTAATGATGATAGATTAGAGTTTATACCTAAAAGAGTTCCAGTAAATAATTTTATATCTAATTGGGACAGTAAATTTTTTAAAGTAGTATCAAATGAGTTAAGTGAAAAAAAACCAAATGCAGTTGTAATACCATTCATGACCATAGGAGGTACAGATTCTCAATTTTTTCAGGCTAAAGGTGTAGATTGCTATGGTATTATACCTGTACTAGTGAATGAGTCAGATATTCAAACAATGCATGGTATCGATGAAAGAATTTCAATTCAAAATTATATGTTTGGTATTAAAGTAGCATATAATAGTATAAAAAAAACATGTGGGGAAAATTAATATAATGTCTAAAAATAACGCTGCTAAATATAGACTATTAATTTCAAGATTTTTTTTAGTATTAATGATAATAGTATTACTGTTATCAGATAATAAAGTTGATAATTGGAGTCCTGCTTATAATTGGTTGGAATTTTTTGGATATCTTTTTGGATTAATAGGTATTCTAGGGCGAATTTGGTCGTCGTTATTTATTGAGGGTAATAAAACACAGAGGTTAATTGTTAAAGGACCTTACTCTCTAATGAGAAATCCCCTTTATTGTTTTAGTTTTATATTATTGATAGGTTTTTGCTTATTTATAAAATCTATAATTGTTTTTAGTGTTTTCTTTTTGATTTGGATCTTTGTTTATAGAAAAACTATGAGAAATGAAGAAAAGAATTTAATTAATAACCATGATAAACAGTATATGTCATATTTTAATAGAACACCTAAGATATTCCCTAATTTTAGTCTATATAAATCTTTTGATAAAAATGAAAAAATGGATATTGACATAAGAAAAGTAGAAAGAGTTTTGAAAGAATCTTTTGGATTTTTATTTTTATTTGGTATTATGAAATTAATTGAATATCTGCAATTAAATAGTGTTCTTCCAGTTTATTTTTATTTGATGTAATAGATGTGTGTAATGAATAAAAATATCTTAAAAAAAATTATTTATAACTACTGTTTTTATATAATCTTTATATCTTTTTCTTTTAGTTATTCTTACAAAGGTCAGTTATGGCTGGATGCAAATTATATTCAAGACTCTAGTAATCTTTCATACTTTGGCTATATTGCTGAAATTTCAACAATTAAAAGTAATGATTTTGATTTTGAATGGAGCAGAAGATTGATTTCTGAATATCATGATTTAGAGACTAATAATAAAAATGAAAATTATCGCTTATGGATCAGGTACACTAAACCTAAGTATGATATTAGATTTGGATTACAAAAAATTTCATTTGGTACGGCATCTCTCCTTAGACCATTAAATTGGTTTGATACAATCGATTTTTCTTCAACAACTGGACAAACAACTGGAGTAGAAGCTCTAAAGTCACAGTTTTTTTTACAAAATAATTCTGTTTTATCGGTATGGTGTATAGATAATGAAAAAATTTCATGCGGAAGTAGGTTTGAATTTTTAAATAATTTAGGGAGCTTTGGTTTAACATATTATAATGATAGAAATAATTTAGCTCATGAGGTTTTTAAAGTTCCCCAGGTTATTGAAAATCAACCAGTAATATTATTCCCTGGTAAAAATCATAGATTTGGATTTGATTATAGATACGATGGGTTATTTGGATTGTGGTTAGAAGGTTCAAGTATTTTATCATCTTCCAAAGATATAAATTTAAATCGGTTTGATTTATTTACAGCTGGTACAGATTATACGTTTCCAATTTTAAATGGGTTATTGCTTTCTTCAGAATCAATGTATTTTTCAATAATTTCTGAAGATAATTGGGTATTAAATCAGACAACATCGTCACTAATAGCCAGTATACCTGTTGGTATATTAAATGATATAATGTTTATTACAATAAAAGACTGGGAAACTAAAGATTCTTATAACCTTTTAAGATGGTCAACTACTTTTGATTATTTCAGTATTAACTGTATGGTATCAATGAATCCTAGTGAAGTTAATGATAGTTTTAAAATAATGTTTATTTATAATCATTAGAGAGGTTTTATGAAGAAAAATGAAATAATAAAAATTAAATCTTTAGTAAAAAAATTTCCTATTGGAGGAGATTTTTTTACTGCTTTAAATGATATTAATTTAATGGTAGAAAAAGGTGAGTTTTCTGGTTTAGTTGGGCCATCAGGTTCTGGTAAAACTACACTTTTAAATATTATAGGAGGTTTAGATTCACCTACATGTGGTGAGGTAAGCGTTTTAAATAATTTAATTAATGAAACATCTCAGGAAGATAGGGCCTTAATTAGAAGAAAACATATGGGCTTTATCTTCCAAAACTATAATCTGCTACCTGTCTACTCTGTTTATGAAAATGTAGAATTACCTTTAATCTTAAATAAGATTGATAAAAATAAAAGAAGGGAAATGGTAGTTAATGCTGTAGAATCTGTAGGCTTAATTGATAAGTTAGATTCAAAACCAAATCAATTAAGCGGTGGTCAATGCCAAAGAACTGCTATTGCAAGGGCAATAGTTCATAAACCATCTATTGTTTTAGCCGATGAACCAACAGCTAATCTGGATTCTGAAAATTCTTACCATATTATGGAGATAATGAAACAATTAAATAAGGATTTTGAAACATCTTTTATTTTTTCAACTCATGATGAGAAAATTATGAGTTATTTAAAAAGAATTATTTTCTTAGAAGATGGTCAGGTATCTGAAGATAAGAAAATAATAAACTAATGTTATTTAACATAGCCATTAAAAATTTATTAGGAGCAGGTATTAGGACTTGGCTAAATGTATTTGTTACATCAGTTTCAATATTTATGATTATTTTTTCTTCTGGTATGTATTCTGGTATGATGGAACATGCAATGAAAGTATCGATTGATACTGAGATTGCTGGAGGAGCATATTGGCACCCAAAATATGATCCTTATGATCCTATAACTTTTGAAAACTCTCATTCAAAGATACCTTCAGAATTAAAAAAAATAGTTAATGATAATAAAGCTTTAGAAGTATTAGTTAATCAAGCAGCTATATATCCTAATGGTAGAATTGTTCCTGTTATTATGAAGGGTATAACTGCTGATCAATCAATATTAAATATTCCAACAAAAGAATTATTAAAGTACGATGGCAATAATATTCCTATAATTATAGGTAAAGGAATGGCTGCATATACAAAGCTTAAACTAGGAGATACTTTTACATTAAGATGGATGGATGATTCTAAAACTTATGATGCTGCAGAAGGTGAAATTATTCATATTATGGATTCAGGAAATTTTAAAATTGATATGGGGCACATATGGATATCTATTGATATAGCTAGAAATATTCTATCTATGCCTGATGAATCAACATATATTGTTTATCAAAATGGAGCAGAAGAATTTAATGATTCAGGAAGTTGGATTAAAAGAGATGTAGAATATTTAGTTCGTGATATGAAAGCAATCATAAAACAGGATAGACCAAATGCGATTATGATTTATATCATATTACTTTCACTTGCTGCAATGGGAATATTTAATGCTCAAACATTATCAATATTTAGAAGAAAAAAAGAAATAGGAACATTAATGGCACTAGGTATGAGGAAAAGCAAAGTTGTTTTATTATTCACAATTGAAGGAGCACTAAATGCAATATTTGCAATTTTTTTAACAGTTATATTATTTGGTCCCTTGCTTTATTATTTTAGTTTAAATGGAATTCCTCTACCAATTGATTATTCTGATATGGGTTTAATTATTTCAAAAACTCTCATTCCAGTATATTCTCCTATTTTATTAATTGCAACGGCTGTTATAGTATTTATAATACTTTTGATTGTTAGCTATATACCATCAAGGCGAATATCAAAAATGCACCCTGTGGATGCAATTAGAGGAAAAACAGTCTTATGATAAACTTTTTATATAAAGGTTTGATAAGAGATAGATCTCGAAGTTTCTTTCCATTAATAATAATAACTTTAATTGTTGCAATTATAATTTTTTTCAGTGGATTTTTAAATGGAATATATAATTCATTATTTTTTAATACTGCATTGGTTAATTCTGGTCATTTGAAAGTTGTAACCCATGCTTATAATTTAGAGCATCAATTATTACCAAATGATTTAGCATTATTAGATTCAGATACTTTATTAGGTGAGCTAAATTCTAAATATTCAGACTATACATGGACTCCAAGAATTACCTTTGCTGGGCTATTGGATGTTCCAGATGAAAATGGAGAAACTTTAACTCAAAGTCCTGTGTTTGGATTAGGGATAGATTTTTTATCTACAAATTCAAAACAATTGAAAATATGGGATCTAAGCAAAAAAATAACAAAAGGTAAAATTTTTACTAATAAAAATCAAGTATTGCTTAGCGAAAAATTAGCAAAAAGATTAGATGTTGCCCCCGGTAATACTGTTACTTTCATAGGCTCAACAATGGATGGTGCTTTCTCAACATATAATTTTTTAGTTTCTGGTATTTTTAATTTAAATCTTGGTCCTATAGATAAGAATATGATGATTGTTGACATAAAGGGAGCAGAGTTTGCATTAGATATGGATAATGCTGCATCTGAAATTTTAGGTTATGAAAATGATTTGTATTTTGATGATAAAGAAACTGTCGCAATGAGGAATGTATATAATATTCAATATTCAGATACTACAGATACTTATAGACCTTTTATGCTTGCATTACGAGACTCAAATCAAATGTCAACAATAGTTGATTTTAGTAATGTAATTATGTTTATCATTATGTCTCTTTTTTTATTTGTTGTTACACTTGTTTTATGGAATATGGGAATAATGAATGGACTTAGAAGATATGGCGAAATTGGCATGAGGCTTGCCATTGGAGAAACCAAAGGGCATGTATTTAAATCGATGATAATTGAATCATTAATGGTTGGTTTCTTAGGAAGTACTTTTGGAACAATTGTTGGTATTTCCATAACATCATATTTGCAAAAAGTAGGTATTGATTATTCTAAAGCGATTGATAGTTTGAATTCGTCAAACTTTGCTATGCCAAATGTGTTTTATCCTCGAGTAACTGCTGAATTATTCTATATTGGATTTATTCCTGGGATATTGGCAACAGTATTTGGAACTATGCTTGCAGGGCGCGCAATTTATAGCAGAGAAATGGCACAATTATTTAAGGAGTTGGAAGCATGAATTATAAAATTATATTAGTTATGTTAAGTTTTGTTTTTTGTAGTGATATAACTGTAGATGAAATTATTAATAAAATAGATTTTAATTTGAATTCAAAAAATAGAGTTATTACAAGTGAAATGGTTGTTCATGGAAGAAGAGCGACTAGGAATATTGTTTCAAAAAGTTGGATAATTGGTACAAATAAAGCTTTTACACAGTATCTTTCTCCACCAAGAGAAGAAGGAAGTAAAATGTTAAAGCTTGATGACATTTTATTGACTTATTCTCCTCAAACAGATAGAATTATTCAAATATCTGGACATATGTTAAGACAGTCTATTATGGGGTCAGATATGTCTTATAATGATGTAATGGAAGATAAACCTCTAGAGCAGTTATATAATGCTACATTAGAAAAAGAAGAGGATGTAAATGGTAGAAGATGTTTTGTGTTATTTTTAGAATCAAAAACAGAAGGCATCTCATATCCCAAAAGAAGAGAGTGGGTTGATGTAGAATATTTTTTACCTATAAAAGAAGAGTTATATGCAAAAAGTGGAAAATTATTAAAATCAACTTCTATGGATGGAATAAAAAAAGTTGGAGAAAGATGGTTCCCAACTAGATTTATTTTTAAGGATGAACTTAAAAAAAATAGCAAAGGAACGGAGTGGATTATTAAAGACATACAGTTTGATCAAGATATACCTGAAGTTATATTTTCAAAATCAAATCTAAGAAAATAATTGTTACATTCCTTTTAAATTTTGTTTTAAATTAAATTACATGATAAATAAGCATCTATTATTAATCTCAATTCTAGCCAATCTTTTTTTCGCTCAAGATTATGATTATTCACTTCAAGATGTAAATCCAAATAGTTCTTTAAATGGTACTTTTATTGGACCTTCTTATTTTGAACAGAAAATTACTATTAATTATTTTGGTTGGGAAAGTTGAGGCGGTTGACGACAAATTTTCATACAGTTGTGTGAATTAAATGAAAATCAAGCCTGGGATACTGATAAAGTCCAATTAATTGGTGTTGGAATTGGTGCTGGTTCAATGAGTTCATGGAATGTTTCTGGACCTTGGGTGCAAGATTTTAGCTTAGGTGTTTGGAATCAATTTCTTGAAGGATCAGGTGATAACAGAAAAAAAATTGTTTTAGTTGATTCAAATCTTGAAAGAAGATTCATTGGGATATATTCAGGTTCATCTATAAGCAATAATGAATTAAATGAGCTATACTCCGAAATTCAAATATTAATTGATGAAATGACTAATTCATTACCTGGTGATATAAATAGTGATGGATTGTTAAATGTTGTTGATGTTGTTAGTATAGTAAATCTTATATTAGCTGGGGAATATAATGAACTTGCTGATATAAATGATGATAATACATTAAATGTTACTGATGTAATATCTATTATAAATTTAATTTTAAATAATTAAATTTCTGCTTAAGTTTTATCCTATTTTCTTAATAATTAATTTAAATAATATTTCATGTGCGGAATTTTTTCATATAAAGGTCAAAAAAAATCTTTAGATAATCTTAAAGATTCGATTGATTTAATTCAATATAGAGGACCAGATAACTCCAAATATAAATCTTTTGACAATAATGTGTTATTTGGATTTCACCGTTTATCCATTGTAGGAATATCTGATATGGGTAATCAACCATTGTTTCATCCTGAAGATAAAAATTTGTCATTAATTTGTAATGGAGAAATTTATAATTATAAAAAATTAGCAGAAAAATATAATTTCAATTTAAAAACTGGTTCAGATTGTGAGATAATTCTTCACCTTTATAAAAAATTTGGTATTGATAAAGCTGTTAGAATGTTAGATGGTGTTTTTATGTTTGTATTATATGATATTAAAAAAAATATTTTTCTTTCTGCAAGAGATCCTTTTGGTGTTAGACCTGGTTTTATTGGATTTGATGAAGAAGATATATATATATCTTCAGAGGCAAAACCACTTATCAAACACTGTAGCAAAATAATTCCATTTAAACCTGGGACTTGGTTTTCATCAAATAAAATAAATCAATTTAATCCTTTTTATGAATTAAAATTTCAGAACTATTCAGATTTAAATTTAATTTACAAAAATATAAATAATTTATTAACGCAGTCCGTTATTAAACGGCTTATGTCAGATAGAAAAATTGGATGCTTACTATCTGGTGGATTAGACTCTAGTTTAATTGCTGCTTTAGTGGCAAAATATGGTAATAGCTCAAATCTAGATACATTCTCAATTGGAATGCCAGGAAGTGTTGATCTTCATTATGCTAATATAGTTGCTAAGCATATTGGCTCAAATCATCATCATGTAGAAATATCTGCACAAGACTTTTTAAATTCAATTGAGGAGGTAATTTATAAAATTGAATCTTATGATATTACAACTGTTAGAGCAAGCGTTGGAAATTATTTGGTATCAAAGTATATCAAAGAGAATTCAGATTGTAAGGTTATATTTAACGGAGATGGCAGCGATGAAGTATGCTGTGGATATTTTTATTTGAAAAATGCACCTGATATGAAATCATTGCAAGATGAAAGCTATAAGCTCATTGAAGAAATTCATCTCTTTGATGTACTTAGATCAGATAGAAGTGTTAGTTCTAATGGTCTTGAACCAAGAACCCCTTTTTTAGATAAAGAGTTTGTTCAATATTATTTCTCTATTAATACAAGCTTGAAAGACTTTGATGGAAATAAAAAAATCGAGAAGTTTTTATTGAGACAAGCTTTTAAAAATGATAATATATTACCAGACGAAATATTATGGAGAAATAAATGTGCTTTCTCTGACGGTGTAAGTAATCAAAAAAATTCATGGCATACAATAATCAAATTATATTTTGATAAAAAAATAAGTGATGATGAGTATAAAAAATCTTTAGATAAGTATATACATTGTCCGCCTAATTCTAAAGAAAGCTATTATTATAGGAAAGTGTTTGATAAGCATTTTCCAAATAGTGAAAAATTAATTCCACATTTTTGGATGCCCAACTGGTCAGATGTTAAAGATCCATCAGCTAGAGAATTAGGTGAATATAAAGAAAATTAAAAAAAGTATAGATTTTTAAAAATAATACATTAATTTATGCGGTTGTTTAATAATGTTATAAGGAATACGATTAATGAGTGAAGTAAAAACAGGAACAGTAAAGTGGTTTAACGATAAAAAAGGTTTTGGATTTATAGATCCGGGTGATGGTTCTAAAGACTTATTTGTACATATGAGTGTTATCCAAATGGAAGGATTTAAAACACTTAGAGACGGACAAACAGTTGACTATGAAGTTGGCGAAAGTGATAGAGGTCCAGCTGCAAAAAATGTAGTACCTAAATAAATCATAGTTTAAACTATAGTACAAAACTAAATTAATTTTAGTTAAAATAAAAAAAGCCTCTTTAGAGGCTTTTTTTATAAATGATAAATCAATATGAAAAAGTATAAAAAGTATATATTAATAAATATTTTATGTTCAATTTTTTTTGCTAATGAGATTACGTTTTCTCCTATTATATATGCAAATTATGAATCAAAAGGCAGTACATGGAGCCCTCTTGAAAAATCTATAGGAGTTGGAGGCTGGGGATTAACTGTGCAAGGATATTTTGATAATTTTAGTTTATCAATGGATGCATATAATAATAGATTTTTTGGTCTTACAGATAAGCCTAATTATTTTTCACATGAGCAAGGATTGTCCTGGGTTGGCAATGATCCAGAAGGAGAACAGTTTGATTTTGATGTTACTAATTTAAAATTATCATATGATTATAAAACTATTACTTTTGAAATGGGGAAATTCAAAAGACATTGGGGGCCTGGTCATTCTTCATTAATTCTTTCATCAAAAGCTCCTACCTTTCCACAGTTTGGTTTTAATTGGGATATAAATAGTAATATTAATTTTGAATATTTTCATGCCTCTTTAAGAAGTTTAATGAAGGATGATATTAATAGTGCTGTATATGAAGGTATTGGTGCAGAAGTACCAGAGTATAATCGTTACTTAGTCGGACATAGAATAGATTGGAATTTATCTGAAAATTTAATAATTGGTGCGAGTGAAACACTCGTCTATGGAGTTAGAAACATTGACTTGTTATATCTTCTTCCATTTGCTCCATTTTTATCATTACAACAATACAAAGGGGACTTAGATAATATCCAATGGGAGTTAGATATTGAGTGGATTATAAATGAAAACCAAAATTTATATGGTTCTTTTTTAATGGATGAATGGAAGCCTAGTATGACTTTTGATAAGCCAAATAGAAATTGGTTTGGGTATCAACTTGGAACAAATTTAAAAAATTCTTTTTTTGATAATGATGAGATAACTCTTGAGTTTAATTGGACTGATCATAGATTGTATAGACATCAAAACTCAATTAATGATTATTATAGTCATGGCTATCCTTTAGGATTTTGGGCAGGACCTCATGCACAGGAGTTGTATTTAAATTATTCATTTAGAAAGTTTAATTCTAATTTCTCGATTATTTTTTCAGATGCAAAAAGAGGCGAATTAACAACGCAGATGATCGAAGATCAGTATAACAATATTGATTACGATAGATTTTCAAATTTAACTGAATCATTAACAAAAATAAAATTACTAGTATCTAAAGAGTTGAAAAATAGATTTGAAATTCAACTTGGAATTACGAATATTAAATGGAAAAATGCTGGTTTTGATCCAAGATTAATAAATCAAAATCAATTATTTTCTATAAATAAAAATTCATTTAATGTTGGATTTAGTTATAATTTTGATATTTCAACACAGACTCCAAAGATGCATAAAGATTCAATTAAGAAAATACTTACATTTTAATGTTTTCTATAATTATTCCAACCTTAAATGAAGAAGATAATATTTATAAAGTAGTTACACAATTTGATAATTATAAAAATAAATATAATTTAGAAATAATTATATCTGATTCAGGAAGTAGTGATAACACTGTAGAATTATCAACAAAAATTGCTGATAATGTTGTTGTTTATAAAGATAAAAAATGTAATATATCAAAAGCTAGAAACTATGGAGCTAAATTTGCATCAAATAATATTTTAATTTTTTTAGATGCTGATATGCAAGTTCCAGATATAGAATTATTTTTTGAAACTTTAAAGAATCAATTTATTAATAGTAATTTAATTGCAGTCTCGCCCAGGATAACAGTAAACCCCAATTATGAAAATTTTACTGATAAATTTGTCCATTTAATAATTTTGTTAATAAGTAATATAATGAATTTTATAGGTTTTGGATATTCAAGAGGTGGATGCCAGGTAATAAAAAAAAAATATTTTGATTTGATTGATGGTTATAATGAACAATATGTTGCTGGAGAAGATGTAGATTTATTTAGAAGGATTAGAAAATTTGGTAAAACATCAATCTATAACTTAGTAAATATATATGAATCGCCAAGAAGATATAGGAAATTAGGTTATATTAACGTCTTATTTTTATGGTTTATGAATTGGCTTTTCATTGTTATTTTTAAGAAAACATTTTCTTCTAAGTGGTAATTTTTATTAATTTTTATTTTCACAAAAATTTATTAATTTTAGATTCAATTTTAAATTAAAGGACATGATCATGATTTCAACAACAAAGCTTTTTATAAATTTTATATTTTTATCTTCAATTTTATTTAGTTACGAAACATCATTATTTAGTTTTAGCAGAGATTGCGAAGGACTATCAGAAGATGAATGTGTTATTACACAAGATTGTTTATGGAGAGATGGATTATGTTTATCAAATGACTTTGATAATGAGTGTCAATTGATTGATAATGAAGAAGAGTGTTTTTTAATAGGTTGTTTTTGGGAAAATGATAATTGCTACAGACCTGAAAGTAATGAAGTCCCAAGTTGTTTAGATGATTGCTCGGGTATCAATGAACTTAATCTGAATGAAAATCCAGATGAAGCATGTGACTGGATTGTATCAATTTTTGGGAATATTGATCCCAATTTTGAATCATGTTTTATTGATTGTGATGAAGAAACAGTAAACGGAATAAATGAAATTGTTGAAGATTGTTTAGAATGTTTACAAAATGAAGATATAAATTGTTTAGAATTATTCGATCAAGATGAAGAAGATTGGGAAGGTGAAGAGGAAGATTGGGAAGATGGTGATGAAGTTAATTGCGAAGAATTAGAAGAAGAAGATTGCAGAGAATTTGATTATTGTTATTGGAATGACGATCAATGTAATTATTTAGAAAATGAAGAAGATTGGGAAGATGAAGAGGAAGATTGGGACGGTGAAGAAGAAGATTGGGAAGATGGTGATGAAGTTAATTGCGAAGAATTAGAAGAAGAAGATTGCAGAGAATTTGATTATTGTTATTGGAATGAAGAAGGATGTGCTTTTGTAAGTGATGATGAAAATGAAGGTTGTTCCGAATTAACACAAGATGAATGTACTGAAAGTGAATTTTGTGATTGGACTTTTGTAACAACCCCTAATGGTTTTTTTGAAACTTGTGTCGAATCAAATAATTGGAACGATGATGGGGGTTGGGATGATGGTGGAAATGAAGATTGTGATCCTAATTTAATGTGTGGTCCAGCTTTAACCTGCTTAGATGGTTTTTTATATCCCACAACTTGTGGTCCAGAAAATTGTGATTTGCCTATAGGCCCTTGTGATAATGGTGAAGATGATGGAGGGAATAATGTTTTATGTTCTGATATTAATAATCCATTTGAATGTATTGGAAGTGGCTGTGAATGGGTAGGTGGAAATATTCCAGGTGCAGGTTATTGTTTCGATGAAACTGCTAATGATTGTGATCCAAATTTAATATGTGGTGAAGCGATAACGTGCTGGGAAGATAATTTTTTATATCCTACAACATGTGGCCCAGAAAATTGTGATTTGCCCATTGGACCTTGTGAAGATGAACAGGAATGTGAAAATGGTGAAGTAAATAATGAGAACCCTTGTAATCCACAAGAGTGCTTTGATGGTCAATGGTATGAAATTGTGATTGATTGTGCAGAAGAAATGGGTGTTCCATGTGAAAATGGTGAGTATGTTGATCCACCTGAAGGAGAATGTTGCTCAATATGTGTTGAGTATGATAATGACCCTGATGCTACACTATATTTAGGTAATACAACAGCTATTCCAAATTCTGAGGTTTCTATTCCGTTTTATATTAATTCTAATGAACCTGTTGGAGGTTTACAATTTGAAATTTATTCTCCTTTACATGGAGGTAGTAGTGGAAATTTTGTCAATCCAAGTTCAATAGAATCTATGATTGATTGTTTTAATATAGAATATAATGTAATTGACAATTCATTGCTAGTTATTATGTTTAGTTTAGAGGGATGTACTGTAGATGTAGGAGAGAACTATGTTGCAAATATAAATTATTATATTCCTGAATCAGCTACTTTAGGTCAAAATATACCTGTCGAATTTTTTAACACAATTGTATCAGATCAATTTGGCAATGAAATTTCATCTGGAGGTCAATCTGGCTCTATACTTGTTGGTATCCAAGGAGATATAAATGGTGATAGTTTTATTAATGTTTCTGATATTGTATTGGCAGTTAGCTTTGCAATTTCATCTCAACAACCATCTCAGTATCAAATGTGGGCTGGTGATGTAAATAGTGATGGAATGGTTAATGTATTAGATATAGTTACTATTGTAAATATGATTCTTGGATAAAAGTATTTCTAAATGCTTAAAATTTTAGCCTTACTAACTTTATTATTTAGTACAAAAACTGTTATAGATGCAGGTCAATTTAAAGATATTAACCCACACTTTAATGGATCTTGCGAGATTATAAATGATATTCCAGGTGCAGAAGATATTACAATTTTAAGTAATGGTCTCGCTATTATTTCTTCAGATTTTAGAAGAAAAATTGATAAAACTAATTTTATTTATCCTATTACAAATACAGACAAAAATTCTATTAATGGAAATATATATTTTTATGATTTAAATTCAGAAAATCCAAGTCCTGTAAATATGACTTCTGATTTAAATATAGAGTTTCATCCACATGGAATTTCAGCATTTATGGATAGTGATAATAATATCTACTTATCTGTTGTTAACCATACTTCAATGGGAGAATTCATTGAATTATTTTATTATAATAATATTGAGCTTGTTCATGTCAACACTATCAATAGTCCTCTACTTATTAGTCCAAATGATATTGTTCTAGTTAATCAAAATCAATTTTATGTAACTAACGACCATGGCACAAATAAATCAATTTTTAAAATATTTGAGGATTATTTACAAACAACTAAATCAAATATTTTATTCTATAACGGAAATGATTTTATCGAGGTTATATCTAACCTACAATATGCAAATGGAATAAATATTAGTAATGATAAAAAAACTCTTTATTGTGCTGAAACAATTGGTAAAAAATTAAATATTTATAATAGAAACTTACTTGATAATTCATTAACCTTAGTTAAATCCATAGAAATTGATAGTGGCCTAGACAATATAGAAGTAGATTTAAATGATAATATATACATCGGTGCACATCCCAAATTATTTGATTTCTTGAAGCATGCTAAAAATAAATCAAGTCTTGCTCCATCACAAATATTTAAAATATCAAATGATTATTCTTTAGTTGATGAAATTTATTTGAATGATGGTAATGATATTTCAGCTTCAACTGTTGGTGCATTTTATAATGATATTTTATTAATTGGAGCTTTGTTTGATAATCATTTTTTACATTGTCAGATAGATAATCAATCAATATATTAATAATATAAACAAAACAAAAATATTTTATTAAAGGTAATATATGAAAATTTTTTATTTAACAATTTTAGTACTTAATATAATTTTTGCAGAACAAAAGATTATTTTTCAAAGTGCTAACCCTTTTACTTTCAAAGATATAATTGAAGCAAATAAGAAACTTGAAGTTCAAGAGGTACATGGTATTTTAAAATTTCCTGATAATTTTGATTCAAATATAAAGTATCCTCTTGTCATTGGTGTAGCAGGAAGCCTAGGTTGGCACGACCATAATTATGAGTACATGGAAATGTATAGAAAAATGGGATTAGCTACTTTTGAACTAAAAAGTTTTAGTAGTAGAGATGTATCTTCAACAGTAGGGTCACAAGTTGAAGTAACGATGGCCTCAATGATTTTTGATAGTTACAAAGCCCTAGATACTTTATCAAATCACCCTAGTATTGATAAAAACAATGTTTCTATAACTGGCTGGAGTCTTGGTGGTGGAGTTGCATTATTCTCAGCATGGGAAAATTTAGTAAACGCAATTAATCCAAAAAATAATTTTGCTGCACATTTACCAATATATCCTCCATGTTTTATGAAAAAAACCAGTTCAATGATTTTTACAGATGCTCCAATACACATATTAATTGGTGAATTAGATGATTGGACACCAGCCTTTGCATGTGAAGAGTTAGTTGATATGGTTGAAGAAACTAAGTCAAATATTAATATTACTGTTTATGAAAATTCTCATCATGGTTTTGATTCAGATAGAAAATACACATTTGTAGAAAATGGATATAGTTTTACTAAATGTAGATTTGATGTGAGAAGTGATGGGGCAGTTTTAATGAATTTTTTTAAAATACCTATGACATCACCTTTATTACAAAAAATTGGATTTTCATTTTGTACATCAAGAGGTACAACTATTGAAGGAAACCCATCAAGTAAATTGAAAGCTCACATGTTTTCAGCTTCATATATGAAAAAACATTTAATTGATTAAAATGTTTTTTTTTAAACTAATTCTTAAATTTTTATTATGTTCAAATTTTTTATTTAGTGCATATTTAAAAAATATACCTGTTGAATTAATTCAGCCAGATGGCTCAATAATTAACTGTCTAACATCGGGAGATGAATATTATCATTATTTACATGATGAAGAGGGATATACAATTTTACAAAGTGAAAAAGATGGATTTTATTATTATGCTATTAAACAAAATAATGATTTGTTAACATCTAGTCATCGAGTTAATTCTATAAATCCTCAAAGTATTGGCATAGAAAAAAAAGTTATAATATCTCCATCCGAATATAAAATTAGAAAAAGTTTATATTGGGAAGATGTTGAATATAGAGATGCGCCTACTATTGGTACAGTAAATAATTTAAATGTATTTATTAGGTTTGATGGTGAAGAAGAATTTCCCAACTCTCGCTCATATTATGATATTCCATTTAATGATGCCGAGGGTCCTTCAATGGTCCACTATTTTAAAGAAGTATCCTATGAACTTTTAACAGTAAATACAACTCATTATCCAATTAGTGAACCATCATTAAATATTTCATATGAAGACGAATATCCAAGAGATTATTATAAACCATTTAATGAAGTAACAAACCCTATTGGTTATCAGAATGATAATCAATCTAGAACTAGAGAACATATATTGTTAAAAAATGCTATCGAATATATAGCTAGCGAAGTTCCAGAGGACCTAGATATTGATTCCAATAATGATGGCTATGTTGATAATGTCACTTTTTTAGTTAGAGGTGTTCCAGGAGCATGGGCAGATCTATTATGGCCACATAGGTGGGCACTCTATAGCGAAGAAGCATATATAAATGGTCTTAGAGTATACGATTATAATTTAAATTTAGAACAAGGTGGTTATTTTACAGTCGGAACATTGTGTCACGAATTTTTTCATTCATTGGGTGCGCCAGATTTATACCATTATTGGGATGATGTTTCACCAGTAGCAGTAGGAGGGTGGGATGTTATGGATGCTTCAAGTGATATACCCCAGTCAATGTCAGCGTATATGAAGTATAAATATACGGATTGGATTACTGATTTGCCAATTTTAAGTAATGGTGGAACTTATGAAATTAATCCCCTTTCAAATCCTTTTAACAATATCTTTAGAATTAATTCTCCATTATCAAATGAATATTTTGTCATTGAATACAGAGTTAAAGAAGGAATATATGAAATTAATACGCCTGGAGGAGATAATGGTCTTTTAATTTATAGGGTAGATGATAGTTTGAATGGCAATGGAGATGGTCCACCTGATGAACTTTATTTATATAGACCTAATGGAACTTTAAATTCAAATGGAAGCTTTGCAGGCGCACCATTTAGTGATTCTTTAGGTAGAACCCAATTTAATGATGGAACTAATCCTAGTTGTTTCTTATCAGATGGGAACTCCGGTGGAATTAATATATCTAATATTAGTGATTCTGGAGAAACAATGACTTTTGATATAGTTAACTTGATTTTAGTAGCAAATTTTGATGGCTTAACATTTGACTTAGATCAAGATGGAGTTGCAAATCCTGGAGAAGAAATATTGTATGATTTTTCTATTTCTAATCTTTCAAATGGTATTAATGCCCAAAGTATTATTGCTTCAGTATCTACATCAAATGAGAATGTTTTTATATCAAATCCAATTATTGATTTTGGAAATATAAACTTTAATAATCAAGAGATGTCATCTCTAATAATTAATTTAGGAGAAACTGTTTTTGGAGAAGTAGATTTTAATGTTTCAATAGATGCTCAATACTTAGAAAATAATCAAAATCTATATTACGATGAGCAATTTGATTTTAATATTCAGGTTACTTTAAATGAAAATGGTTTTCCTTACTCAACATTGAATGAAGTTAGACCTTCACCTGTTGTTTCAGATTTAAATTTAGATGGTGAATATGAATTGATATTTGGAGACCACTTTGGTTCTATCCACGCAATAAATTCTAATGGAACACCTGTTTTACCTGATATTTTTCCTATTGCAACCGGCGGTCAAATTTGGGGATCACCAGCTATGGCTGATATTGATAATGATGGATATCAAGATATTATTATATGTTCAAAAGATAAAAATATATATGCTATAGATAAAGATGGAATTAAGTTTATCACTGAAACAAATTCGCAGCTTATAGGAACACCAACAATTTGTAATATAGATAATGATATTGAGTTAGAAGTTATAGTTGCTGGATATACAAATAATCAGCAAAATCTATGGGCCTTAAATCACGATGGTTCAATAGCCTCAGAATTTATGTTAACATCAAATGAAAAAAATAAAAGTGGTTTTTCTGTAGCTGATTTTAATAATAATAATTTAGATGATATAGTTTTTGGAACAGATTCTAAGAATTTATATTTAGTTTACGATGATGGGACCATAGCTGAAGGCTTTCCTTTTGAATCTGATGGAAAATTTAGAATTTCTCCAATTATCGTAGATTATTTAGGTCAAAAAATTATTATAGCTCCTTCCGAAAATAATTCACTTTATGGAATTTCACAAGCTGGTTCAATGATTTTTGAAATCCCTTTTCAAGGTAGAATTACAACCTCTCCGAGTATATTAAATTATAATAATACTTTAGCTATTTTTATAGGTTTAGATAATGGAAGTATATATGGAATTGATTTATCTGGCGATATAATATATGAATATTCTGTTCAAGGTGAAATTGTTGGTTCTATTATATTTTCAGATATTGATAATGATTTAAATCCAGATATAGTTGCAGCAACAGACCTTGGTAAGATTTATTTATTTGATATTAATGGTATGATTTTTCAAAATTTTCCAATAACCTATGAATTCCCTAATTCATCTGCTCCTTTAGTTTATGATATTAATCATGATTTAGATTTAGAAATAATTGGAGGTAGTACTAATTCAGTTTATGTGATTGATTATAAGATGAATGGTATTACTAGTGAGTATTGGAATCTATATAAAGGCAATAACTCAAGAACGGGTTATTACTATTTTAATTGTAATGCTGGAGATTTGGATCAAAATAGTATTATTAATATTTTAGATATTATTTCTCTAGTTAATATAATTATTAATGAAATTAACATCGATAATTATGATTTATGTCAAATTGATTTAAATGATGATCTAAATGTTAATGTGTTAGATGTTATTTTAATGACAAATTTAATTTTAGAATTTTAATCGTGAAGTTTTTTATTTTGAGTTTGATTTTTTTATTTAGCTGTGCTGATAAAAATTTTATTATTTATTCTATTGATGGTGAAAAATTAAGTAGTGATGTTTATGATTCTGAAAAAGATAATTTCAATAAGTTTAATTTATATTTTTCAAAAGATGAAATTCAGAATGAATATTATAAAGTTAATATTATTGCAACAGATTATTTTCATTATGGTCAATTCTTTTTTGATAAAAATTTTATGAAAATATTAGAGAGTAGAACACTTAATATAGGAGCGGATGCCTTAATATTTGAAAAAAATAGAACAGATTTCCCAAACTATGATGATAACTACTTATATTTTACCGCGATAAAATATAAAAATTAATTTTAAAGGAATTTTAATATCATTAAATTAAATAAACTATAAGAATACAGTATTTGTATATCTTGGTTAATAAAAAATATCTTTCTATGATAATTAAAATGAATCTTTGAAATTATAAGAAATAAAAACAGTTTATTGTCACTAGATACTAGTAATAAGAATATTGAAAAGAAAAAATAATAATATTAAGGTTTTGATTAAAGGTAAGTTTGCGCCTGAATTATCCAATACTAAGGATTCTTTATTTTATTTTTCATATAAAGTTAATATACATAATTGTGGACAAAGTAAAGTTCAATTATTAAGTAGACATTGGAATATTAAAGATGCCCTTGGAAGAAATAGGGTAGTTGATGGAGAAGGTGTGGTTGGTGAAAAACCATTTATAAACCCTGGTTCTAATTTTGAATATCAAAGTTATTGTCCACTTGAAACATCATTTGGTTGTATGAAAGGTTTTTATATGATGAAAGATGAATGTGGTAATTGTTTTAAAATACCTATACCAAATTTAGGGCTGGTTTCATCTGATCAAATTAATTAATAATTTTATGGCAAAAAAAATATACTATTCAATGAATGATGTTCCTATAGGAACTGAAATGATTGTAAAGAAAAACAATAAAAAAGTAGTTTTAGTTCAAGTACATAATTTCCCTACTACTTTTAAAACAAAAGATGAAAATGGGGTTGAAGAAAAATATTATACTTATGAAGTTGATATTCTTCATTGGCCTCCCAAGTAGATAATGGTGGCTGTAGTTCAGCTGGTTAGAGCACCTGATTGTGGTTCAGGATGTCGTGGGTTCGAGTCCCATCAGCCACCCAAAATTAACGCCTCTGTAGCTCAACTGGATAGAGCACTGGATTTCGGTTCCAGGTGTTGGGGGTTCAAGTCCTCCCGGGGGCACTAAAAAAGGAAAAAAATATGTCAAAAAAAATTTCAAAATCACAATTAAGCTCATTTAAAAAAGAATTTGACTTATCTAAACATTGCAAAAATACTATGAATACTTTAACAAGGTCTAAACTAGAAGATGCAACCATGGATTGGGATACTTATAGAAAATTAGATCATAATTATTCTAATATTGTAAAAGATGAAATGTCAAAAGTTACTAATCAAAAAGCAAGTGGAAGATGTTGGGGTTTTGCAGCCTTAAATCTTATGAGAATAGATTTTGCAAAAAAATATAATTTATCTGATTTTGAATTTTCACAAAGTCACTTTATGTTTTTTGATAAGTTGGAGAAATCAAATTATTTTTTAGAAAATATTTTATCTACATTAGATGAAGATTTTGATAGCAGGATAGTTATGTGGCTTCTAGATTCTCCTATTCAGGATGGTGGTCAGTGGGATATGTTTGTTAATTTAATGGAAAAGTATGGGGTCGTTCCTCAAAGTGCAATGCCAGAATCTTTGCATTCAAGTTCTTCCAGATCAATGAATGTTATTATAACTAGAACATTAAGAAAATTTGCAAGTATTTTAAGAGATGATTACAGAGATGGTGTTTCTTTAGAAGAATTAAGAAAAATTAAAGTTGAAATGATGTCAACTATTTTTAAATTGCTTTGTGAATTTATTGGTAAACCGCCTGAAAAATTTGATTGGCAGACAAGGGATAAAAAGAAAAAATTTATTAGTCATAAAAATATTACTCCAGTCGATTTTTATAAAAAGATGGTTCCATTCAATTTGAAAGATAAAGTATGTTTAATTCATTGTCCAATGTCAAATAAAAAGTTTAATAAACTTTATACAGTTAGTTATTTAGGTAATGTAGTTGAAGGTCAAATTATAAAATATCTGAATGTTCCAATTGATGAAATGAAAAAAGCATCAATTAAATCTATTAAAAATAACGAAGCAGTCTGGTTTGGGTGTGATGTAGGTAAAATGTTTCATAGGGATTTGGGTGTCATGCACAATAAATTATACGATTATGAATTATTTTTTGGTATTAATCCTGATATGGATAAAGCAACAAGATTAGAATATGGTGATAGCCAAATGACTCATGCGATGTTATTTACAGGTGTAGATATTAAAAATAATAAATCTACTAAATGGAGAGTTGAAAATAGTTGGGGCAATAAAAGTGGTGATAAGGGTTATTTTTTAATGTCTGATGAGTGGTTCGATGAATACAATTATGAAGTTGTTGTAGATAAAAAGTATTTAACAAAAGATATTCTAAAATTATTCAAGCAAAAACCTATCTCTTTAAATCCATGGGATCCAATGGGAGCTTTGGCAAAGTAGTATTATCTTATAAATTTTTGAATTATATTGTCATAATCTTTCGCTATTTTAGACCACTTGTATTTATTAGAGTATTGTCTAAGTGATTTTTTTGTATTATTTACAACGCAATTCTTCAATTTTATAAATAAATCATCTGAGTCTTGATAAAAATTATCAGGATTTTTATCGCTATTAAATAATTCAGGATAAGTTAATCTGTTTGGAAGTATTGGAAAAACATCACAATATATTGCTTCAATAACGCTTACCCCGAAAAACTCTTGTTTTGTTGTAACAGGAAGAATGTCTGATTTATTAATTAATGATGCATATTCAGAAAACGATTTTGCATATCCCATATGTATAATTTCATTTGAGAAATATTTTCTAGACTTGGTAAATACATCCATTTCTGTATGAAACTCTTCACCTAATATTATTAGTTTAAAATCTATATTTTCATTTTTAATCTTTTTTAAGCATTTAAAAAACTCTTTAGGATTTTTATCATATTCCCATCTATGATTCCAAAGAATAATAGGACATTGATTTGTACTGTTTTTTTTATATTGATCAAATTTTTCTAAGTCTAATCCCAGGTATGACACTACTGATTTTTTTTCTATAATATCAACATTAAATAAATCATTATTATCAGGAAACTTTTTCAAAAATTTTTTTAATTCTTTAATAAAAATATTTTTATGATAATGTGAATTGAACATTACTAAGTCACTTCTTAGGGCTGTTGTGTAATTTATAAATCCATAGTGATGGTCTCTGTTTTTTTCTTTGTCTCTATCTTGCGTGGACCACGGGTATGTTATTTGATTTTCATGAAAAAAAGAAATAATAGGAATATTTTTTACATTAGCAAATGAGGTAAAAACAGGAAGGTTTAGCATGTCAGTTACAATAATTAAATCTGGTTTCTTATTAAGTTTTAAGTACTCGTTGAACATTTTTGACAAAGTCAATGCGCCACCATGCATTCTCCATTTCCAAAAAATCCCCTTTAGTGAAATAATATCTATATTATGTTTGCTGTGATACTTATAGCCCAGTGCCCATTGTTTGTGAGATCCAGTAAAAAATGGTTCTATTAATACAATATTCATTTGCTATTTATTTGATGAATTGTTCGATATCTGAAGTTGATGGAAAATTTTTTGTTTTGAATTTTGAGTAAACAATTTTATTATTTATCTTAATCTCAAAAGCACCTGATCTTGGATAATCTGCATTGCTAGTTATCTTTGATTTTGGTGATAACTTTTTAATAATTTTTGACACACGGTCAAATTCTGGTTTATAATTTCACCTAATGCAATATTCTATATGTATTTTCATATTATTTAATAATTTTTAAAGTTTCAAGAACAATATAAATTGATGGTATAAATAAAATTAAACCAATAATTTTCATGAACATATCAGTATCATGATTGCCTGTTTTTAAAATTATTAATTTAATACCAACTAAGCTAAAAAAAGCAGACAACATAAATAAGAAGAATTCTACCATTGCTTTAATATATTATCCATTTTTATTTAAACAAAATAATATTCAGCTAGGAACAAAGCACAAAATTATAAGTATACATTATAGTTAACCAAAAAAAATAAAAAGGAAAATAAATCATGAAAGATAAAATAATTGCTTTTTCAACTCTTGGATTAGTGTTTGGATTATTTTTTTATTATAAAGTTGTTAGTCCTGTAGACTTAACTTCTGATAATGGAAAAGATAATATTATTAATGATACTTTTGAATTTGAAAAAGTTGAGCTAAATAATAACGATATGTCTATTCAGGATAATGAAGTTAATTTAAATGTAGATTCTCAATGCAACCTTTCAGAAGATGAAACAAATATATTGGATTTTTCAAGTGCATTCAAGTATTACAGAATTTGCAATGAACCTGGAAATAATTTTGTTTGGAAAGGTGATTTGTATAGCACTTTATTAAAAGCTGAAGTTGAAGATAAAATTATTATTACTAATAATTCAGTTGTTAATAATGATTCAGCTGATAAAAATCATTTAAATCTTCAAAATCAATTAATTGGCATGGATATAAAATAATAATATCTTTTTTTAAGCTTAGGGCCCAAGTTTAAAATTTTTTAAATCTACGTTGTAATTTTAAAATCAATGGTTTAAATTTGTTTATAAATTTTTACATAAATAATGTCTAATGATATAAATATTAACGATTTTCTTAAAAATTCTCCTATAAAAGGAATGAGAAATTTTATTGTACCCTTTATAGTTGCTCTTTTGCTATTGGGATCAATATATACCGTTGATGCAAACGAGAATGCTGTAATACTAAGACTAGGTAAATACAATAGTACACAAGGACCAGGACTTCATTTTAAGCTTCCTTTTATAGACACCGCTGAAAAAGTTAAAGTTGATTATCAATACAAGCAAGAGTTTGGATTCAGAACGCTACGATCCGGTGTTAAATCTCAATATTCTAACAGAGGATATGAAGGAGAATCATGGATGCTAACTGGTGATTTAAAAATAGCGGAAGTGAAGTGGGTTGTTCAATATAAAATTAAAGATGCAAAGAATTATTTATTTAACGTAAAAAATGTTGAAAATACAATTTTTGATGTTTCAGAGGCAGCGGTAAGATTAATGATTGGTGATAGATCTTTCATGGAAGTTCTGCAAGCAGAGAGAGAAGCAGTTGCAATCGAATCAAGAAGATATATGCAAGAGCTTTTGGATAAATACAATTGCGGTGTATCAATTCAGCTTGTTCAATTGCAGGGTGTAGTTCCTCCTGAGCCTGTTGCTGATTCTTTTAATGAGGTAAATAGAGCAAAGCAAGAGCAAGAAACGCTTATCAATGAGGGTAAACAAGCTTTCAATCAAAAAATATTTTTAGTTGAGGGACAAGCAGAAAAAATCATAACCGAAGCTAATGGTTATGCAATAGAGCGAACTAATGAAGCTGAGGGTGATGTTGCTTTATTTGAATCTATTTTATTGGAATATAATAAAGCTCCACAAATCACAAAAGATAGACTTTATTTAGAAACAATGGAATATGTGTTATCTAACAATAAAAATAAAATTATAGTTGACAAAGATATCGAGAATCTTGTTCCTTTTTTGAATCAAAAATTAAATGGATTTAAATAATTGAATAAAAGTTACTTAAATATAGTAGGTATTGCAGTTTTGATAGTTTTAATGAACTCTTTTTTTATAGTTACTGAAAAAGAGCAGGCTATTAAAATTGAGTTTGGTAAGCCTGTTGGAGGTCCCATAGTCGAGTCTGGTATAAATTTTAAAATACCATTAATTCAAACTATAATTAAATTCGATAAGAGAATTTTAGAGTGGGATGGCGTTGCAAATGAGATTCCAACTAAAGATAATAAATATATCCTTATTGATACTTTTGCTAGATGGAAGATTTCTAATGCCTTGGAATTTTATAAGTCTGCAAAAAATGAGATGTTAGCTCAGTCAAGACTCGATGATATCATAGATGGTGCAGTAAGAGATGAAATTGCAAATAGATCCATGGGTGAAATTGTCCGTTCATCTGATCGAAAGATGGAAATTTATATATCTGACGTTAAAGGTTCTAGTGCATCTTCAGATGAAGAGTATGTATCTTCAGGTGCCAGAAAAGATATTATTAAATCTATACTTGAAAAAGTAGGTGTAAAGCTAGAAGAATTGAATATGGGTATAGAAATTGTAGATGTCCAGATAAAAAGAGTCTCATATAACAAGCAGGTTCAAACAAAATTATTTAATAGAATGGTCTCAGAGCAAAATATGATTGCTGAAAAATATAGAGCTCAAGGAGAAGGTAAAAAGCAAGAAATTTTAGGTAAGCAAATTCAAAAAGAAAAAGAAATAATGTCTGGAGCTTATTTAAAATCACAAAGAATTAAAGGTGAGGCTGATGCAAAAGCAACAGAAATTTATGCAAAAGCCTATGGAAAATCTCCTGAACTCTACAACTACTACAAAACATTGGAGACTTACAAAAAAACTTTAGATCCTTCAACTTTCTTTATTTTATCAACCGATAATAAATATTTGAATTTTCTAGAAAAGTAATTTTTTTTTAGAAAAGTTATAAAAAGTTAACTAAATCACATTAATTT
This sequence comes from uncultured bacterium, assembly GCA_965659495.1. Lineage (GTDB taxonomy): Bacteria > Fidelibacterota > Marinisomatia > SCGC-AAA003-L08 > D37C17. The sequence goes on along the minus strand of CBFHVR010000087.1, from coordinate 3,412 downwards.
CTATTAATTTATCGTTATATTCTATGCGATAAAATTGGTTAAATGTGACAGTGCGTATCTACATATCATTACTCTTTTCATTATTTATAGTTTCACTTAGTGTGAGCTTTGCTTTTTCTAATGAGCCTGTATCCTCAGTACTATCAAGGGATATTCCTTTAGACTGGGATGAAAATGGCGATGGTTTATTTGATGATATCTCCAACTATCAAAACAGTGGTTCAATAACTTCCCAAATTTACTTACCAAGCACTGATCCTGAAAATGAACCTGATTTAACTTCAAGCGGAGATGCTCTTGCTGCATTTGTTGATGGTGAACAACGGGGTTTTGCTATTGCCTCTGAGGTTCCTATTCCTCTTGGTGGAGGGTATAGCTTTTTAATTCTAATTTATAGCAATGCTGCTTCAGGAGAAGCAATTACTTTTCAATTTTATGATTCTAGCGAAAATGCTGTTTATAATATTTTAGAATCCTATGATTTTACAGCTGATATGATAGTTGGTAGTGTTTTATTTTCCGAAGTTTTAACCTTAGGTGAATTGATTGATAGCGGAGATGATGGAGGTTCTTGTGATGATATTGATGATGATGGTATCTGTGATGAAAATGATGATTGTGTAGGATTCCTTGATGAATGTGGTATATGCAATGGTGATAATTTATCGTGTGCTGATTGTGCAGGTATTCCAAATGGTAATACCGAATTAGATGAATGTGGTGTATGTGGTGGCAATGGAATAGGTGAAAATTTTTGTGATTGTGAAAATAATATTTTTGATTGTCTTGGAGTTTGCGGTGGAAATGCATTGCAGGATTGTTCAGGCACTTGTGAAGGTGATGATTATTTTGATGAATGCGGGGTATGTGGAGGAGATAATTCATCTTGTGATATAAATGTTCAGGGTTACATAAACCAAGAAACAGGTTGGAGTTTTTATCAATCTCCTTCTCAAGCTTTCTATGGATTTGAATCTATAGAAATAAATGGAGTTTCAGCTCAAGGATCTAATGAGACCTGGGCTCCCGGTTCATCATCAGGTAATTGCTTAGACAACCCCTATACATGCGATGTGGTTGGTGCATTTATTAACGGGACATGCATTGGGTGGAATTATGTTGATTCATCTGGAATCACTCAAACAACAGTGCAGGTTCAAGGCTATTATAATGCCCCTAATTTTCAAGATTTAACCCAAGATTATTGTGAAGAAGGAGATGTGCCTAGTTTTTATATTTTTGATTCTTCAAATCAAGAAATATATTTATTAGCAAATGAGCAATCAGTGAGCCCCTGGAGTAATTTAGAATTTTACTATTTATTGGGTACTACAAATGCAATTTATGAATCAGGAGGTTGTATTGAGCAGTTTGCCGTTAATTATGATGATACAGCAGAAATATACAATCCCTTTGACCCTTGTTTTTACTATCAAGATATTAACCTGCAATCAGGTTGGAATATTTTTTCTTTAAGTATACTGCCTAATGAAAATGATATAGCTTTATTTAATATTTTATCACCAATATCAGATCAGATATCACTTGTATTAGATGAAGGAGGTAGTGGTATTTTTAAAGATCAAAGCGGAGAGTGGATTGATAATATTGGAGAATGGCAAAATACAGAAGGTTACTTAATTAAAGTAGATATCAATCAAACTTTGGAATTAACAACTGATCAATTAATTGAACTACCATTATCTATAGATTTAGATAGTGGTTGGAATATTATTTCATACCCAATACAATCAGAAAACGGTGGTTTAATAGAGGAAGTTTTAAGCGAATTAATAGTAGCCGGTGATTTGTATACCGTTTTTAGTGAAACGGGTGATATTTATGTTCCGTCATATATTACTGGTTCTAATCCTGTAAATTCTATCGGGTCTATGTTAAAAGATGAAGGTTATTATGTTAAAGTATTAGATGATACAGTTTTAAATATCATTGAACCCTACGGAGACAACTTATTAGTTAATAATGAAAATGATAATTTGTTTAGAACGGGTCATTTTAATCCTGTTTGGGATGGGAATCCTTCAAATCCTATGACAATAACAGTGGATAATTTTTTATGGGATGGGAATTCATTGCAAGAGGGAGATGAAATAGGTGTTTTTGATGATGATATTTGCGTTGGTGCAGGAATAGTTACAGCAGATGGATTTATTAATGATTCAAATAATCAGATAAAAGTTTCTAAGGATGACGGCTCAGGTAATGGTTATACTGAATTTAATAATATATCTTTCAGAATTTGGAAAGAATCTATTGAAATTGATATTGATGCTTCAATTGATAGCTGGACAGATATTTCTGGTAACCCAACAAGTCAAGTTTTTGAAGCATTGACAACACCAAGATTAGAAATTCAAGTATATTCTCCATCTTCAATAAGTAATCTGTCTTTGGAACCTAGTCAAACATCGGTAAGTATATCTTGGGATAGGCCTGCGATTGGTGATTATAATATTTATGATTCTGATAATAATGCTAGTTCGGCTGTTTTATTTTCTGTTTTTAGAGATGGTGAGAGTATATATTCAGATTTAGATTCTGAAACTTTTATTGACACAAATTTAAATTATAATACAGCTTACTCTTATTATATCCAAGCTTCATCAGTTGTTGGGCTAAGTTTAAGTACAGGTATTTCATCTTTAACTATTCCTGGTATTCCTGCATTAAGTATTAATCCTTTAACAAATCAAAATGTTTTAGGTTGGTCAGACCCTATTAACACTGGTGATGATGATTCAATTAATTATAAAATAGAAAGATTTTGGTTGGTAGGAGATTTTGATTATTCTGAAATTATTATTGACGATTTGTTAGATCAAAATTTTAGTGATACAGGTTTATTGAATTCATCATCATTTAGCTATAGGATTAAATCATTTAATAGTTCAGGATCATCAGATTGGTCAGATTATATTGAAGGGATTACTTTGAGTGGTTCTGAACTTATTCAAAATATTTCAAACTTTACTGGTCAAGCTTCACAAACATTATTCCCTCCTGATAATATTATAGACTTAGCTTGGGAGGCTATTGGCACATATGATTTTAATAATATATATGAAAAGAATTTGTTATTAGACTTTGCTTATGTTCAAAATTATAGAGACTCCAACTTAGAAACCTCTGCATCTAGGCAATATGTAATTACAACTGTATTAGATAATATAGAATCTCTGCCTTCTGAAATATTATTAATTGAAACTCTTCCTGAGTTAGCACCTGATATTCCAGAGAATTTTAATGTTACAGGTGGTCAAAATCAATCAAGCTTAGAATGGGATTTTGTGATTGGTTATGGTGAACCAGTTGGAGGTGAAGCCGTTTCTTACAATATATATAGAGAAGAATTAGAAAATTTTATAGATATTGACTCAGCATCATTTTTGGA
>CBFHVR010000086.1:0-26505 GCA_965659495.1 uncultured bacterium | reverse complement strand
AGTAGCAACACTAGTAGATGGGTACATGGATGCGAATACAGCCGGTCATGTGGTAAACTTTAATGCCAGTCATTTAGCCAGTGGAGTGTATCTAGTTCAGGCTGTTTCAGCTGGAGATATATCAACACAGAAAGTGATGCTAATTAAATAATTATACTTTTTTTATTAAGATTATTTTATTTGATTCCGCAAGAATATAAATACTTTAGTTTGAAAAAATTAGTATAGCAAAACGAGCTTTATAGATTAATTTATAAAGCTCGTTTTTAATTTAAATATATGTTTTATATTATTTTTATTATATCATTTTTATTTTCAGAGGATTTTTTAAAAGGTCATGTATTTGACTCATTTAATAATCCTATAAATAATGTTAATGTTGAAATTCCAGGTGAGGATTTAGGGACATCAACGGATATTGAAGGCTTTTTTATAATTAATATATCCGGTCATGAAACTTTAAAGTTTTCTCATATTGCTTTTGATTATAAGGTAATTCATTTATCAGATTTTGAAGAATATAATATTACTGTTTTTCTTGAAAGTAAAGATATTAAACTTGATAGGATTGTAGTGACTGGGACAAAGTCTGCCCGTCATATAAAAAATACTCCAATATTAACTCATGTTATAACTAATAGTGAAATTAATGATGCTTCATATTCTGGAGTTAAAGATATGCTAGAAATAGCAATGCCTAATGTTCAAATGGTTGCTTCCAATCATGGTGATGATAGAGTTAAAGTTCAAGGGCTTGATAATAAGTATTTAACTTTTTTGGTTGATGGAGATAGGGTAATAGGGGAGTATGCAGGTAACTTAGATTTTTCAATGCTTAATTTATCAAATGTTGATAGAATAGAAGTAATTGAAGGTGCAATGTCAGCTTTATATGGTTCAGGTTCAATTGGAGGTGTTGTTAATATAATAACAAAAAAAAATACTAATCCCTATTGGTTCAATATTAATTTTTTGAATGATAATCCTCTAGTGGAATCTATATCTTTTAGTACAGGTTTCAATTTAAAAAAAATACATTATAATCTAAATTATGTAGAAAAAAAATCTGATGGATATGATTTAACACCTCAATCAGAGTATTCAAAGACATTAGATGAAAGTTTAGATTTTACATTACAACACAAATTAAATTATGATATAAATCAAAATAATAATATTGAATTTAATTTTAAGGACTTTTCTTCAAATATAAATAAATATACTCAGATTTTTGATCAAGTAACTTTTTCAAATTTGGAAATTTTTGATGCACCTCTTAATAGATATGAAGATCGAATAAAAAAAATTAAATATAATTACAAGAAATCTTTAATAGAGTCGATAAAAATAACATTGTTTAATGAAGAATATTTAAAGTACTACTATTATCCTTATTATAATTCAATTAATTTTATTGAAAGTGGAGAGCAATTTATTCAGGGTGAATTAGATCATACGGAGTTTAGTTTTGAGTATGATTATAATAATGATAAATATAAATTTTTATTAGGATATGAGTATGTTGACCAAAAATATTCAGCTTTTAATATTTATGATATGTCTGGGAATTTTCTTCATGAATCTATATTCTCTGGAAATAATGAAACAAAATCTAACATAAGTAGCTCACTATATTTTTATAATCAATGGAGTCTGATGAATAGAAATCAATTAGCTATTGGTCTTCGAATGTACGACTCAAATAATAAGTTATTATTTGATTTTTTACCATCGAGCAAAAGTAAGATTTTATCATCAATCTCATATTTAATAAGAGCAAATAGCGGATATAATTACAGGTTATCTTTTAGTTCTGGTTATAGAAATCCATCTATTAAAGAACTTTATTATGAGTGGACTGATCATGAACCTAATATTTATGGAAACCCTGATTTGCTTTCGACAAGAAATAATTACTTTAGTATTTCCTTGGATAAAAGAACTTTTATAAATGATTTTTCAGTTGACTTTTATAGAAATAATATAACAAATATGATATCAACTGAATATACTGATTTAGGTCTTGAATATAAGAACTATGATGATGTGAATATTAGTGGAGTAAATGTACACTATTATAGAAAAATTAATAAAAATACAAATTTAAAATTTGTCTATAATTTAACAGATGCATCTAGTTCTTCTGACGAAATACTTGAGGGAATTAGTAAGCATGCTTTCAGACTTAATCTATCTCAAAAATTACTAGATAAATTAAAAATGATTTTAAATATAAAATATTTAGGTGAAAAAAATAATTTTAATCAAGAGCAGGATTGGATAGGAGAAAATTCAATCAAAATTTTAGAAGATTATTTTTTAACAGATCTATATTTTATTATACCAAGTAAATATATAGGTGTAAATTTTGGAGTTAAAAATATTTTCAATTACACTGACTCAAGTAGGCTGGGTGATTTTTCTCCTGATATTCTTAGTAGTTATGACCCAGGTAGAAGGTATTTTATACAATTGGAAATTAATTTTAATAAAAAGTGATGATTAAAAGACTGTTTATATTTTTTTATTTCAATTTAGTGTTTTCACAGATTGATACAACAATTATAATAGATGCTAGAGATTATAATGAGTGGATTTATTTTTCACTAAGAACAGCTGAGATTGTAAATCCTCAGAATCCTTCTAACTCTTTAGAATGGGATGTTGCTTTTCAAAGAAAACATATAAAAACAAATAGTGGTCTTTCAGGTATTGGAAGTGGTGGAGCAAGTGTTGATTCATCAATGACATGGATTGATGAGTGGAATAATATTGAAATTCATACCATTAATCACCAATGGATTGAAGATTCAATATTGAATGATTTTTATGATTTAACGACACACACATTTGGACCTGGGATAAAAAATTCTGCTTTAAATTCTTGGGGTTGGTTTGATGATGAATATCAATTGAATGTTACTCACTATGTTTTGCATGTACTAACTTCGGATGGTGAAAGTATTGTTAAATTTTGGCCTTATAACTACTATAATAATAATGGTCAGGGTGGTTATCTGACTTTCAGGTATTCTGGTGATTTTAATATTAATCCTTGTGAATATAATCCTGGAGATGTTACAATGGATGGAAGTGTAAATGTTTCTGATGTAATTTCGATGGTTAATTTTATATTAAATACATCTACTTTTAATAATTGTCAATTACAAACAGCTGATTTATCTAACGATGGTCAGGTTAATATTACAGATATTATAGCAGTAGTAAATATTATTATTGATTAGTTTTTTTTAATTAGCTCATAAAAACTAACTAAAACCATAATTGACCAACAAAGATACATCAGTAAACTTGAAATAATAAGAATATAAACAAAAGATTCATCTATATACCTCATTAACCACATACTTGAAAATGTAATTATTATTGATATAAAGGGTTCAATTAATAAAAATAATTTCATTTTATTGACAATTATTGAGTTGAAATAGAAAATAGTGCCTATTAATAGGCTTATAATTGCAAAACTATTTACATGTGCATGAGTATTTAGAATCATACTTTCTAGTGATTTAGGGAATTCTTCAGGAATTTCATCATCAATAACTTCAGATCCATTATAGTGTTCAACTGTTCCTTCAGGATTAAGACTTGTAGTAAAATAAATATAGCCTATACCAATTAATATCCCTAGTTGCATAGTTATTAAAAAGGAAGCTAAAAAAAATTTAGCTGTTCTGTCAAGGTCTTTTAGTTTACAGTTTATCATCAAAATCTTTAATTATATAATCTACTAATATAGATAATTTATTAATTCCTTTTGTTAGTGAATTTACAGAAATTGTAGCACCTGATATTCCACTTATAGAGCTGCCGACTTTATAATTAGAAGAATCATTATAACTAATAAATTGATTAAGCCAACTTTTATTTCCAACTTCACCTCCATAAGCTTCTCTATATTTAATGATTGAGGAATCATAAACTCTACTGTTTTCATCAAAAACAGTTAAGAAAGTAATGGGTAAAGACTTTCCTTTCACATTATCAAGAATAGCATAATAATTAGATGAGTCTTTATTTATTATATGCCAACAATTAACTTCTTTTCTAAAAAATTTTTGTCTAACTGTATTTTGAATTGATTTAAGAACTTCTTTATCTAACTTATATAAATTATGAGATATTTCGATGCTTTCAGGAAAAAATTGTTTAATCTGCTCTTCTGTTTTATCCATAATTGGAGAACTAAAAAGAACACAAGTAGTAATTATTAATATGTAAGTATATTTCATTGAAATTTATATTTATAATTTATTTTAATAAAAAGACCCTGTCCTGGTATACAAGCAGGACAGGGTCTTTTGCGCATGTTTACGGTATTGGCATATATCGAAAAACATACAGGAAGAAAATCTAGAACATATAACCTAGACCCATTCTCATTACATCACTATCATCTTTATCGCCCATTTCAAATTTAATAGCTAAATTATCAGCGGGTTTGAATGTAACACCAAATAAAGAGATTTCAGTATCATCGCCCATATCATCTCTATTGTATGCACTATTTCTCATCCAAACATAAAGATCTTGGTCATCACAACCAACCATACTAGCGATATTGTAACCTAAATCAAGATAATATCCAGATGTTGATTCTGCCGCATCGTTATTATCATAATCTATTTTACCATTTTCTAGTCTAGCATACATGTTATCTTTAGTATAAGTAACATTGAACTCTGTTAAATTAACACCAACTGTAGTACCATCATCTTTAGGTGCATCATTCATTGTAATAGAACCACCAACTTTAAGGCCTTCCATTCCAGCCCAAGATAATTGAAGAGTTTTTGTCCAATCAGTTGTTGTGGAAGCAAATCCTTTTTCTCTGGCACTTCTTATACCAGCTCCTACATCATCACCATCAAGATCTCCAACCATTGTCCAGTTCCAATTAACACCACCAACTTTGCCATAAAAAGCAAAACCATTATCAAACCATGTTGTTGGTATTACATATTTACTGTACTCTGGTCTTTCAACACTCATGAATGTTGGAGGTTCATGATATTCATTAGTTATACCTGCTGGTACTAATAGAACACCACCTTTGAATCCCCATGTTCCATTATAATAGTTTAAATGAGCTTGTTCCATAGCAACGTAACCACCTTCGTAACCAAGAGCTGATTCTGAACCAACCATATTGTGCTCGATCTCAACTTCTGACATCATTGACCATTCACTATTAAATTGATGCTTTACATATAGAATCCAACTATGAAAGTCAAGCTTTCCATCTCCATCATTTGCTTCCATATCATAATGCATTTCGCCATAACCACCCAGTGTAGTTGTGCCGTCTTCCATAAATTCATCACCACAAATAAATGTTAATAATGAAGCTGTTAATAAGAGTATTTTTTTCATTGTACTTTTATTCCTTTTTTTTGTTTACAATAAATGAGAATGAATCTCATTATCAAATTTAATAATAAAAAAACAATTAAAAAATTTTTTTTTTTTACTTCTGTTTAATTAATAAATTAAGAATGAGACTTATTATCATAAAATGAATACTCTATATAAATTAAATATTAATGAAATAGCTAGAATTTCATACCTAGCTGATTCAATTTCAGTTGTAAGGCTATCAGAGATGGGTGTTGTTTCTGGTGCTAAAGTACGTATGATTAAAAAAAACCCATTAGGCGGGCCTATTCAAATCAAAATTAATGATTCTTATCTCATTCTTAGGAAAGAAGATGCTAGCCAAATATATATAAAAATCAATAATGAAAAATAATTTTCAATATTCAATCTTAGGAAATCCTAATTCTGGCAAAACTGCTGTATTTAATCTATTAACGGGATTAAACCAAAAAGTATCAAACTATCCTGGAATTACAGTTGAGAAAAAAGAATCAATAATTAGTATTAATAAAAAAAATATTACCTTAACGGATTATCCTGGTTCATATAGTGTAAAGTCTCAATCAATTGATGAATCAGTTGTTAGGGAAGCGTTCTTATCTTGGATTAATAATAATAAATCAAGGCCAGATGGTATAATTTACGTAGCTGATATTACTAATTTAAGAAGAAATCTATATTTCTTTTCTCAATTGCTTCCCCTCGATTTACCGATTATATTGTTATTAAATATGTCTGACATTGTTGAACCAAGTAAAATTGTTGATATTCAAACCTTAAAAGATGAGTTTAATATCTTTGATATTATTCCATTTTCTGCTTCTAAAAAGAAAGGTCTTAATCTCCTTAAAAATTCAATAGATAAGTTAACAGATAGAAGTTCTTTGAATTTAAATAATAATAGTCTAAAGTTGTCAGATTCAAACGAGAAATTATTAAAACCAATAATTAATTTAGTAAAGAAAAATATAAATGCTTCCAAGAAAATAATTGAAGATTTATCTCTTTCAATATTGTCTTGTAAAAATTTTTGCGAGAATTTATTTTTTGATCAATCTATTAAAACAAAGCTTATACAAAAAAGAAAAAAAATATTATCTAATATTGATCAAAGTATGTCCTCAACTATCAATACTTTAGAATCGGATTTGAGATATGGTTTTATAGATGAAATATTATATAGTTCAAGCTATAAAAAAAATACAAAAGTTAAAGTTGAAACAAAAAGTGAAAAAATTGATAAGGTATTAACTCATTCAATTGTGGGACCTGTATTATATGTAACTATATTATATTTTATTTTTCAGTCTATCTTTACCTTTGCTTCAGTACCCATGGATTTTATAGATAGTTTAGTCTCTTCCTTTGGAAATAGTATATATAAAAATTTACCAGATAGTCTTTTTAGAGATTTAATTGTTGATGGTATTATTGCAGGTGTAGGTGGAGTTATAATATTTTTGCCACAAATTATTATTCTTATGTTATTTATGCAATTGCTTGAAGATACAGGCTACATGTCAAGAGTTACATTTATGATGGACAAGTATATGAGATATATGGGTTTGCATGGCAAATCTATTTTACCTATTATGAGTGGTTATGCATGTGCTATCCCTGGTATTATTTCAACAAGAACAATTGATAGTTGGAAAGAACGGCTTGTTACAATACTTATTCTCCCCTTAATTAGTTGTTCTGCAAGATTACCTGTATATGTTCTGATGATTAGTGCTTTTATTCCGCAAATTTATATATTTGAATTTATTGGTTTGCAAGGTTTTGCTATGGTTCTGATGTATTTTTTAGGAACTATTACAGCTTTCATTCTTGCTAAAGTTTTTAGTACATTTTTATCAGAAAAAAGTAATCCTTCTTTAATAATGGAAATGCCGCCTTACAGAATTCCAATCCTTAAATCTGTATTTAATCAATTGATTAATAGATCTAAGCTATTCTTAATTAATGCTGGCAAAATAATTATGTTCATTTCAATAGTTTTATGGTTTCTAGTATCTTTTCCTAAAGAAGATGGTGAAAACTTACCAGTTAGTAAAAGCTATGCAGGTAAAGCAGGGCATTTAATTGAGCCAATTATAAAACCATTAGGTTTTGATTGGAAAATAGGAATTGGTTTAATTACATCTTTTGCTGCAAGAGAAGTTGTCGTTAGTACATTGTCAACTATTTATAATGTAGAAGATGATGGTGATAATATGGTCAATTTAAAAGAAGCCATGCAAAATGATATTAATCCTGAAACAGGAAAAAATGTTTTCACCCCTTTGGTAGCGCTTTCTATAATGGTGTTTTATGTTTATGCAGCTCAATGCGTTGCAACATTCGCTATTGTTAAAACAGAGACAAATACATGGAAATGGCCCATCTTTATGATTGTGTATATGACATTACTTGCTTACATAATGTCATTTATTGTTTATAATTTTGGATTATTTTTAGGATTTAGTTAAGTAATTATTGTTCTAAAAAAACAATAATATCATCAACATCATTTTTATCTAATACAATTGTTGAATAAGGGTCCTTAATAATAATAAGACCTGCATTTTTTGTAAATGTAATTCCACCATTTAACTTCATTAAATTACCTTCTTCAATTAAAATGTTTTCCTGTACTTCTCTTTGAATTGATAGCTTTGTTTGACTGTTTTTCATTTCTTCTTTATTGCTGTTATGAATCGTCATAAATAAAGATAAAACGATAACGGTCGATAATATTATAAATTCTCTATACATTTTAAAATCCTATTTTTAGTAATACTTATTTAATATATTGATAAAATATGATTATATACAAATAATTATATATTTTATTTTAGATGTCTATTACCATTGGTATAAATCATAAAAGTATCTTAATTTTAAGGGTTCGGATTTATTAAAACATAATGAAATAAATTTATTTTATGCCATACCTTACAAAACAATTTAAATTTTGTGCTGCACACAAATACTGGAACGATAAGTGGGATTATGATAAGAATTATCAAGTGTTTGGCGATGACGTTAGAGTCCATGGTCATAATTACGTACTAGATGTAACTGTCACAGGAGATGTCGATCCTGATTCTGGATTTGTTTGTGATTTGCAGCATATAAAATCAGTGGTCAATAAATATGTAGTTGATATTTTAGATCATAATCAAATTGAAAAAGATATTGAGTGGTTTGAAGGAAAACAACCCTCAACTGAAAATTTGGTTTTATTTATATGGAATCAAATTTCTTCAAAAATAAAAAAACCAACAAAATTATATAAAATTAAACTAAGGGAGACTCCGACTATATTTACTGAATATTTTGGACCTGATTTGAATGGAAATAAATAAAAAAATAGAAAAAATAACAAAAGATTTATTAAAAGAGTTAGGTGAAGACCCAAGTAGAGAAGGTTTATTGAAAACCCCTAGTAGGGTTGCAAAATCTTGGTCTTTTTTGACATCAGGCTATAAGAAAGATTTAAAGAAGTTAGTAAATAAAGCAATTTTCCATGAAGATTGTGATAATATGATTGTCATAAAAGATATTGAGTTTTACAGTTTATGTGAGCATCATTTATTACCATTTTTTGGAAGAGCGCATGTTTCCTATATACCAAATGGTAAGATAATAGGATTATCTAAAATTCCCAGAATAGTAGATTTGTTTTCAAGGAGACTTCAAGTTCAAGAACGTTTAACCGTCCAGATTGCTCAAACAATTGATTCTATTCTAAATCCTAAGGGTGTTGCTGTTGTGTTAGAATCAAATCATATGTGTATGCAAATGAGAGGCGTTCAAAATAAAAATTCATACGCTTCAACTTCAAGCATGATTGGTCTTTTTAGGCAGGACCACAAGACGAGAAAAGAATTTTTAGACTTAATTAATATGAATAAAAAGTTTTAATGGATTATGATATTATAGTTTTAGGAGGTGGTCCAGGTGGATATGTTTCTGCTATAAGAGCCTCAAAATTAGGTCTTAAAGTAGCTGTAGTTGAAAAGAATGATTTAGGTGGTATCTGTTGTAATTGGGGTTGTATTCCAACCAAATCTCTCCTTCATAATGCTTATGTTTTAGATTTAGTTAAAAATTCAAAGAAATTTGGTATTGATATTCCATCTTATAAAATAGATTGGAAGAAAGTGATTAAAAGATCTAGAGATGTTGCAAAACGACTAAACAAAGGCATTGAATACTTATTAAATAAAAATAATATAGACTACATACCTCATTATGGAAAAATGGTAGATAAAAATACAGTTTTACTTGATGATAATAAAAAAATAAAATCTAAATTCACTGTTATTGCAACAGGAGGTAAGTCTAAGCAAATACCTGGAATTGAATTTGATAGTTCTTCTGTGATATCATCTAGAGAGGCAATGAATTTAAGTGAAATACCTAAAGAATTAATTATTGTAGGGGCAGGTGCAATTGGTGTAGAGTTTGCTAGTATCTATAGTAGTTTTGGATCTAAAGTTACTTTAATCGAAGGTTTAGATCGTGTTTTACCAAACGAAGATTTAGATATATCTAAGGAGCTTGAAAAAATCTTTAAAAGAAAAAAAATAAATATTTTAACAAGTTCTCAAGTAAAAAAAATAACTAAAAGTAAAAAAAGTACTGTTTATCTAAATGATGATACGAGCTTAAAAGCTGATAAAGTACTTGTAGCAATTGGTGTAAATCCCAATGTTGAAAATATTGGTTTAAATAAATTAGGAATTGAACTTAGCAATGGATTTATTAACGTCAATAAATTTATGCAAACTAATGTTGATAATATTTATGCAATTGGTGATGTTTCTGGTCCACCTTTATTGGCTCATGTTGCATCATTTGAAGGTACTTTAGTTGCAGAGCATATTTCAGGAAAAGATATAAGTCCTATGAGGTATGATAATATTCCATCATGCACGTATACAAATCCAGAAGTTGCTTCTGTTGGTTTAACAGAAAAAGATGCACTGTCAAAAGGTTTTAACATTAAAGTTGGTAAGTTTCCTTTTAGTGCTCTAGGAAAAACTCTTGCAGAAGGTGATAGAGATGGTTTTGTTAAAATTATTTATGATTCTAAATACGGCGAACTTTTGGGCTGTCATATTATAGGTAAAAATGCAACTAATCTCATAACTGAAATTTCTATAGCGCGAAATTTAGAGACAACATATACAGAAGTACTAAATACAGTACATCCTCATCCAACTTTATCAGAAGCGATTCATGAAGCAACTGCTGCTGCATTTAACGAGGCTATTCATATATAATGATATCTTTAGAAGATCATATGGTTACAGAAATAGATTCTATAGATTTAGACATCAATCATATAGTTAATTCATTTAGCTCAAATAATATTAACTATATTAATTTAGGCAGACGAAGCTATCTGTCTTGTTGGAAGTTACAAAAAGAACTTCATGAGTTAATTAAAAGTAATGATATTCCAAGCACTGTTTTATTTTTAGAGCATGAAAATGTTTATACACTTGGTAAAAATGCTGATAAAAATTATTTACTTAATACCTATCCTGAGATTGATGTTGTTGAAACTGATAGGGGAGGTCAGATTACATACCATGGTCCAGGGCAGTTAGTTGGATATCCTATAATAAATCTTAATAATTATCAGAAAAGTATTACGTGGTTTATTGAATCTATTGAACAAATAATTATTAATACATTAAAAGATTTTAATATTAAATCATCGAGAAAACAAGGGCTCCCAGGTGTTTGGGTAGATGATGAGAAAATCTGTGCAATGGGTGTAAGAATAGCTCAATGGGTAACAATGCATGGTTTTGCTTTAAATGTTAATCCAAATATGAAATATTTTGACGGTATGATACCATGTGGTATTTTAGATTATGGTGTCACTTCAATATCCAATAATATTAATAAATCACCAAATTTTAATGATATTATATCAACTCTAATTTTTGAATTTAATCATATTTTTAATAAATGAAATTTAAAGGCTATACTAAAAAACAATTACTTGATATTTATAGAAATATGCAATTATCTAGATATCTTGATGAAAAACAACTTATATTGTTAAAACAGGGTAAAGGTTTTTTCCATATTGGAGCATCAGGTCATGAAGCATGTACTTTAGCCGCGTCTCATTGCTTAAAATCTGGATCTGACTTTGCTTTTCCTTACTATAGAGATCAAGCCTTTTGTTTAGGCTATGGAATGACTTCAAGGGAGATTTTACTTTCTTTTTTAGCAAAAGCTGATGATCCTAATTCTGGAGGTAGGCAAATGCCTCAACACTTTAGTCATAAAGCATTGAACATTGTTAGTCAATCTAGCCCAACTGGAACACAGTACTTGCAGGCGGTGGGAGCTGCTTTTGCTATGCAAAAAGATAAATTAAATTCAGTTGTTTATGTATCTTCTGGAGATGGTACTACTAGCCAGGGTGATTTTCATGAAGCATTAAATTGGGCAAGTAGAGAGAAATCACCTGTAATTTTTCATATTGAAAATAATGGATATGCTATATCTGTCCCCCTTTCAGAACAAACCTCAGGTGAATCAATTTATGGTATTACATCAGGATATGAAAATTTAGACAGAATTTCTATTGATGGAACTAATTATTTTGAATCTGTAATAGCATTTAATAAAGCAATTGATAGAGCAAGAAAAGGTAAAGGACCAACTGTTATTGAATCTAAAGTTGTAAGATTATTACCTCATTCATCTTCTGACGACCATAGAAAGTACAGATCTGAAAAGGAAATTGAAGAAGATAAACTAAAAGATCCTATTGTATGTTTTAAAAAAACATGCGAAAAAGAAGGAATTGTTAAATCAATAGATTTTGATAAAATAAATCAAGAAGTTAAAGAACAAGTAGATAATGATGCAACTTGGGCAGAATCTCAAGATAATCCAAACCCTTTAAATTCTATGAAAAATATTTATTCTGAAGAAAAACTATCTTTCAACAATTCAAATGAGGTTGGAGATAAAATTGTATTGGTTGATGCAATAAATCATGCACTAGAAGAGGAACTTTTATTTAATGATAAATTGCTTGTTTATGGACAAGATATTGCTGGTGGTAAAGGAGGTGTATTTACTGCAACAAGAGGTTTAACTGATAAATTTGGAGTTGATAGAGTCTTCAATTCCCCGCTTGCAGAATCTTCAATTATAGGCACAGCTATTGGTCTTTCAACTCTTGGTTATAAACCAGTTATTGAAATTCAATTTGGTGACTATATATGGACTTCAATGATGCAAATTAGAAACGAGGTTGCAACCATGAGGTATCGTTCTAATGGGGATTGGACATGCCCTTTTGTAATGCGAGTGCCTGTTGGAGGATACATTCATGGTTCATTATGTCATAGCCAAAGCATTGATGGATATTTTACTCATTTACCAGGTATAAGAATTGCTTATCCATCTAATGCTGCTGACGCTAAAGGATTACTAAAGTCTGCCTGTAGAATGGATGATCCTGTTTTATTTTTAGAGCATAAAGGTTTGTACAGGCAGGGGTATGCTTCATCTGAAGAACCAAACGAAGATTTTTTGCTTGAATTTGGAAAAGCTAATATTGTACAGCAGGGCAGTGATATTACTATTGTGACATGGGGAGCATTGGTTCAAAAAAGTATAGAAGCTTCAAGAAAATCGAATTTATCAATAGAAATAATTGACCTTAGAACATTAAATCCATTAGATTTTGATACAGTATTAGATTCAATTAAAAAAACTAATAGGCTAATAGTTGCTCATGAGGATAATTTAACTAATGGATTTGGAGCGGAAATAGCTTCCAGAATTTCTGATGTTGGTTTTGAGTTTTTAGATGCACCAATTAAGAGAGTTGCCTCAAAAGATTCTCCAGTTGCTTATGCTCAAAGCTTGGAAGATGAAATTTTAGTTCAGGTAGATTGGATTGTTGATTGTATTAAAGAATTAGAAAAGTATTAACGATGGAGTTTTTATGCCAGTAGATGTTTTAATGCCTAAACTAGGCGAATCGATTACAGAGGGAACAATCTTGGAATGGAAGAAAGAGATTGGCGATAGTATAGAAAAAGATGAAACTCTTTTAGAGATATCTACAGATAAAGTTGACTCTGAAATTCCTTCCCCAGACTCAGGAAAAATAATTGAAATATTATATTCTGTTAATGATGTTGTTCCGGTTGGTGAAGTGATAGCACGAATTGGTTCAGATAATGATCAGATTATTGATAAACAAAAAGATATCATAATTAATGATGAAATGGGTAATGACGAAATTATTCCTAATGAAGGTGAAATAAAGCTTATTGAAAGTGAGCCTAGTGATTCGTTAATTAAATCAAATACAAGTAAACGATTTTATTCTCCCTTGGTTAAATCAATCGCAAAAAAAGAAAATTTATCTTCGGATGAAATGGAAAGTATAGTTGGTACAAGTGCAAATAATAGAGTAAGTAAAAAAGATATATTAAATTTTATTCAATCAAAAACAAGCTCCAAAGCGAGTGATGCTAAAGATTCATTAAGTTCCTCAAAAACTAAAACACTTAATAATACATTATCAGATAATTCAGAACCAATGGGACATGTTAGATTGATGATTGCTGAACATATGAAAAAATCTAGAGATACTTCTGTACATGTTTACTCGACATCTGAAGTTGATGTAACCAATATTGTAAATTATAGAAGTGCTAAAAAACATGACTATTTAGATAGGTATCAAACAAATCTTACATATACACCATTTTTTATTGATGCTGTTATTAAATCAATTCATAATTTTCCTTTAATTAATGCTAAAGTAGAAGGTAATAATATTATAAGTAATCTCAATATAAATATTGGAATGGCTGTTGCCTTAGCTGATGATAATTTGATAGTCCCTGTTATTAAAAAATCTGAAGAGTTAAACTTTTTAGGAGTTGTCCGGTCATGCTCTGACTTGGCTCAAAGAGCCCGAGAAAATAATTTAAAGCCAGACGAAGTGAAAGACTCAACCTTTACTGTTACAAACCCAGGAGTTTTTGGCAGTTTGTTTGGAATGGGAATTATAAATCAACCAAATTGTGCGCTATTAAGTATTGGTTCTATACATAAACGACCTGTTGTTAAAGAAACAGAATATGGCGATGTCGTTGTAGTTAGGCATATGATTTATTTAACACTAGCATATGATCATAGGATTATTGATGGAGCATATGGTACAAGATTTTTAACTCATTTAAAACATGAGTTAGAAAATTTTAATGAAAATAATATAAGATGATAAAAATAGAAACTCCACCTATTGTAAAAAAACCAAAATGGTTAAAAGTTAAGCTAAATACAGGCGAAAACTTTAAAGACATGAAGAAATTAATGAAAGAAAATTCATTAAATACAGTTTGCGAAGAAGCAAGATGTCCTAATATTTATGAGTGTTGGGATTCTAGGACGGCCACAGTTATGATTTTGGGTGATACATGTACTAGGTCATGTGGTTTTTGCTCAGTGAAAACTGGTAAACCTAATTTAGTTGATAATGATGAGCCAACCAGAGTAGCTGATTTAGTTAAAAAATTAAATTTACGTCACGTTGTTATAACCTCAGTAGATAGAGATGATTTAAAAGGCGATTATGGCGCAAGAATATGGTATGATACTGTAAGTAAAATAAAAGAAAAAGTTCCAAAATGTACTGTGGAGATTTTAACTCCTGATTTTAGATATCATAAACCCGCTTTAGATTTAGTTTATTCTTCTAAACCAGACATTTTTTCTCATAATATCGAGTGTGTTAAAAGAATATCTAAATCTGTGAGAAGAAATTCAGATTGGGATAGAACTTTGAATGTATTGAAACATGCTGTTGATAACGGAATGTTAACAAAAACCGGTATGATGGTTGGTTTGGGAGAAACCGATGAAGAAGTTTTTGAAGCAATGAAGTTTACCAGAAGTATAGGTGTCGAAATTTTTAATATTGGTCAATATCTTCAACCTACTATCAAGCATTTGCCTGTTGATAGGTATGTTGAGCCTGAGATTTTTTCACTATATAAAAATTATGGTCTTAAAATAGGATTTAAAGTAGTTGAATCAGGACCTTTGGTAAGGTCCTCGTATCATGCAGATCAGCAGGCGAGATTATACAACAAAAACAGCCTGACATTTTAACATGTTTATTTTCTTTGGCATAAATTTTGTATTATAGTCATTAAAGTTTAATAAAAAGGTTCAATCATATGGAATATTCAGTTTTACCACTAAGAAATACAGTTTTATTTCCTAATCAAATAATACCAATATACATTGGCAGAAAAGCATCTTTGGATTTAATAAAAGATATAGATAATTCAGAAAATAAAGATATTGTGGTTGTGGCTCAAAAAGATGGTAACGTTGAATCTCCTCTTAATAAAGATTTATATCAAACTGGAACATTAGCAACAGTTATGAAAATTTTTGATATGCCTGATAATTCAAAATCTGCTATTGTAAAAGGAATAAGACGAGTAAAGCTTGGCACTGTTACTTCTGATACACCTTATTTTAAAGCTACTATTGATGAGTTGAGTGAAACTCTATACCCTTTTGAAGAATTGAATAAATTATGTTCAACCTTAAAAAAATTATTTTCAAATTTAATTGATATAGCTCCGTATCTATCTGAAGAGCAGACAAATATACTTATCAATATAAAAGATCCATCTCAGATTTCTGATAAGGCAATATCAGTAATAAATATACCTACTAAAGAGAAGCAAGAAATTTTAGAAAAGTTGGATGTGAAAGATAAAATAAAATTTACAATTAAGATTATAAACAGAGAGATTCAGAGATTAGAACTTGGTGATAAAATACAGGCTGATGTTCAGGGCGAAATCTCAAAATCACAAAAAGAATATTACTTAAGAGAGCAATTAAGAGCCATTAAAAAAGAACTTGGTGATGAAGATTCATCATTAGAGCTGGATGAATTAAAAGAAAAAATAGATAAAATAAAAATGTCTGATGAAGCAACAAAAGTTGCAAATAAAGAATTAAAGAGACTTCAGAAAATACCAACACATTCTCCAGAATATACGGTTACAAGAACTTATTTGGATTGGTTAATTGAACTGCCTTGGGAAAAAGAATCAAATGATAATGAAGATATAAAACATGCGAGTAAAGTATTAGATGAAGGACATTATGGACTTGATAAGGTTAAAGAAAGGATTATCGAGCATTTAGCTGTTAGAAATTTAAAACGTTCAAGAACTAAAAAAGGTGAGATTATAAAGAGTCCTATTTTATGTTTTGCAGGACCTCCGGGAACTGGAAAAACTTCGATTGGAAAAGATATTGCAAATGCTATGGGTAGAGAGTTTGTCAGGATTTCCTTAGGAGGAGTTAGAGATGAGGCAGAAATAAGAGGTCATAGAAGAACTTATATTGGAGCCTTGCCAGGCAGAATAATTACTAGCTTAAAGAAAGCTGGAACTAAAAACCCTATCTTTATATTGGATGAAATAGACAAGCTTGGAACAGACTTTAGAGGAGATCCTTCAAGTGCTTTATTAGAAGTATTAGATCCAGAACAGAACTTTTCTTTCAATGATCACTATTTGGAAGTTGATTTTGATTTATCTAATATAATGTTTATTACTACTGCAAATAGGGTTGACCAAATTCCAGGTCCATTGTTAGATAGAATGGAAGTTTTAGATTTTAGTGGATATATTCACGATAAAAAGATACAAATTGCTAAAAAACATTTATTACCTAAGATGATTAAAGAGCATGGTTTGAAAAAGAAAGAAATTAGTTTTAATCAAGAAGCATTATCTGTATTAATAGAATCATATACAAGAGAAGCTGGAGTTAGAAATTTAGAAAGACAAATTGCAAATGTATGTAGGAAGGTAGCTAAAAACATATCTGTAGGTACATTTAAATCAATAAAGATTGATGGGGCAGAGGTTTCTAATCTTCTTGGCCCAGAAATATTCTTTTCTGATGTTGCTGAAAGATGTACAAAGCCAGGCGTTGTAATAGGTTTGGCTTGGACTGCATTTGGAGGTGATATTTTATTCATTGAAGCATCTAAAATGCTAGGTAAAGGAAACTTGAAATTAACAGGTAAGCTAGGTGATGTTATGAAAGAGTCAGCTCAAGCAGCTTATTCCTATGTAAGAACAAATGCTAAAATGTTTAATATAGATGAAGATTTTTATAAAAAGTATGATATTCATATACATGTTCCTGCTGGAGCTATCCCTAAGGATGGTCCTTCTGCGGGTGTTGCAATGATTACCTCTATTGTTTCTTTATTGACAGATAAACCTATTAAAAATAAGCTAGGAATGACAGGAGAGATTTCCTTAAGAGGTAATGTATTGCCAATTGGTGGTTTGAAAGAAAAATCTACAGCAGCCCATCGATCTGGTCTAAATCATATCATAGTTCCTTTTCAGAATAAAAAAGACTTAGAAGACATTCCTGAAAAAGTTAAAAAAGATTTAAAAATATCTTTTGTGAAAGAAGTAGAAGATGTTATTAAATTAGCATTAGATTTATAAATCAAATAGGGCGATTAACTCAGTTGGTTCAGAGTGCCTCCCTTACAAGGAGGAAGTCGGGAGTTCGAGTCTCTCATCGCCCACAAAAAAACCCTTCTTAATGAAGGGTTTTTCTTATTTAACAAAAACTTAAAGTATTTAATATAAGTATATTATAAATATGGAAGTTACATGAATAATTTTATTACTTTAGATGGCATTGGATTAGTTCATTTTTATAAAAGCAAAAAAGCTAAAAGACTAATTATAAGTATAACAAAAAATAATGAAATTAAAGTAGCTGTTCCAATTCGAATTGATTTAAATAAAGCCGTAGATTTTGCTCAGTCAAAAATAAATTGGATCAAAAAAACTCAAGACAAGATATCAAAAAAAATAATTATAACCAATAATCATTATTGCAGATCAGATGCAAAGAAAATATTAGTAAGGCGTTTAAATGAAATATCGAATGATACAGGACTTTCTTATAATAAAGTCAGTATTCGAAATCAAAAAACACGATGGGGAAGTTGCTCATCTTTAAATAATATAAGTTTAAATATTAAATTAATTGCCTTACCACCAAGATTAATGGATTATGTTATTTTTCATGAACTTGTTCATACTGTGGAGAGAAACCATTCTAAAAAATTTTGGAACTTACTTAATAAGTATTTACCTAAATCAAATCAGCTTAATAAAGAGTTAAATAATTATGCTATTTAATAAGTTATTAAATTCAAAATGGACATCACTTGATAAGGAAAATGGATGGTATCATTATCAAGTCTTAAATATATTTAAAAAAGATAAGAATATTGAATTGTATGCTATCTGTAAAAAAGAAATTAGAATTAAACTGTCTATAAATGATTTAAAAAATAAAAAAAAATGGGTTCCTGGCTGGAAAGATATATTGGATTAATTGTTTTTTGAATGCCAATATGCAAGTCCAATTAAAATAAATTGAATTGGAAGTCTAATCCAGGAAGCAGCAAATGATGATATTCCTATAAGTTCTTGAGGTCTTTCATTCAATGCTAAATATATATTAGCAGGATAAACAGCTATTAAAAGAAGTATTAAACCATATGCACCTATTTTTCTAGTTTTTTTAAAAATAAGTAATGTTCCAAGTATAACTTCAAAAAAGCCGCTTAAATAGACGAGTTCTATGCCTACAAACTCTAGGTATGGGGGAATAATATATAAAAACCAATTAGGGTCGGTAAAGTGTTTTATCCCTACATTTATATAAAAATATACCATTAAATAAATGGATATATATTTTATTACTTTTATCATTTAGTTTTTTTAGTAAAAAAGTATAGTAACCCAAAATGTATAAGAGCAAATAGATTAAGTAAAATTATATGCATTGGATATTGTCCCATTACAAGAGGATTATCAGCAATTGGAGGTTCCATTGTATAAAAATAGTTTGCTTGACCACCAATAGTATAGTTAATAATATGTATTAACAATAATATAGGTTGAGTATATAAAAATATTTTAAGCCATGAATATATTCTAGGTTTGTATCCTAAAATCATATAAAAGTAAATTGCAGAAAATAATATTCCTCCATGAGAAATATAATATTCATAATAAATTAATCCTTCAGTTCCCGTTGTGTAAACTGGAGTTAAAATAGAATAAAATGCACCAACGCTAAAGTAAAATAGAAATTCAAAAATCAATTGTTTATATTTTTTACTTATTCCTGTATTTTCTAAGATAGGCAGAAGACCAGACATGATAGCAGATAAGCTGCACATTTGAAGCGGTAAGCTCCATTGAATGTCCCAAAAGCCCATGCTGTATTGATACCAATGAACCCAAACACATCTAAAAAGAAGTATGCTACCAACAAAAGTATTAAAACTTTTTATTTTATTTTTTCTAAGAAAAATTTTAGATACGAATAATAATAATGATATAATAACAATGGTAAGAATGGTGTTTATCCACCACTCATTTGAAAATAATGAAATTGCGTAATATCTATTTTCTAACATACCATTAAATTTATTAATTTATAATTAAACATATAAGCATAATATCATGGAATTAAAATTATTTGATAACGGAGCAGATTTTTCATCGTGTAGAAAATACAGGTATACATTATGGCGTACTTGGAGTAGCACTAAACCTAAAGTTATGTTTCTTGGTTTAAATCCATCAACGGCAGATGAAGTTAAAAATGATCCTACAGTTACAAGATGTATAAAGTATGCTCAAAAATGGGGTTATGGGGGGATGTATATGATGAATATTTTTGCATTTAGAACAACATACCCTGTGGAGTTAAAAAAAGCTAAAGATCCTATTGGTCCTGATAATGATAAGTGGATTAAATTAATATCAAATAAGGTTGATTTATGTGTTGGAGCCTGGGGTAATGATGGGGAGTATCTTAATAGATCACTAAGAATAAAACAGCTGATTGACAATTTGTATTGTTTAAAAATAAATAATTCAGGAGAGCCTGCACATCCCTTGTATTTAAAAGCAAGTTTAAAGCCGTTTAGATTTTAAAATTTTATCTTTTTAATATTATAGTGTAAATTACATCATGAAAAAAATATGTTTTATTTTCTTTTTAGCATTTAGTTTTAGTCAAACAAATATTACCACACCTTTTGGTTCTACGGGTTTTGGTATTTGGATGACAACCGAGCAAGCATTTAAAGAAGATATAAATACCACTTCTTTAATTTTTGATTTACATTTACCCTTTGGTTTAGAAATGATGTTTGGAAAATCTGTTTTATCTAACGCGGATTATTCTTTTAACCAATTTGGTCTAGCATACGATGTTAAAGTTTTTGACTGGGGGTTTAAAGTATTTGAAAAAAGATACGATGCAGATGATTTTGATTTTATAGAAAACTATGAAAAGCAAGAAACAGGAGTAGAATTTTACAGAAGAGGTAGAAAGTTAAACTCTTTTTTTCGCTACTCTAAATACAACTTTAATAATATATTAAATCCATACGATGAATATTTTTCAATAGGTGGCGTTGGCAGAATGACACGATTATATACCTTTGGATTTGGTATTAAGTCTCCAGTAGAAAAATTATTACATATGAGGTATTCTTCGCTTGAGCTGACACTAGGTACGTCTTTTTAGTTTTAAATAAAAAATTGTTAGCTTACATAAAAAAGCATTAAATTATTTCTAACGATAAACAACCATGAAATTTTTAAGGAAAATTTTAAATGATTAAAAACATATTATTAATTACAACACTTCTTTTCCTATTTTCTTGTAATAGTGGAGTGATGAATTCAGATGATAGTAATGAAGCCGTTGCTGATGTAAATTCTCCTGAATATGAATACATTCAACTTCAGGTGAAAATGCACAAAGCTTATACTTTATTAAAAGCGTTTAATTCTGGGGTGCTTTCTCAAGAAGAATACGACAAATTAAAAAAAGAATTAATCTAAAAAGGAAATAAAAATGTATAAAACTATAAATGATAATCTAGAATGGTTATTAAGGTTACCTGTTGTTGGTACTTTTTTGTACCATGGGTATCCTAAATTAGGAACTGAAGTTGCAAATCTAGGTTATGTAGGATATTTGGTTGGTCCATTTGAATTTTTTGGTGCAATTTTTTTGTTGGTTGGTCCATTTATAAATGACAAAATTCATAGAGCAGGAGCATTAATGATCTCCGTTATCATGGTTGGTGCTATATATATGCATTTGTTTAAATGGAATGATACTTTAAAAGATGTTGAATGGCAAATACTCCTTTTAGCAGTTTCATTGTACTTTGCTCTTAAAGATTGTAATCTTATGCTAAATGATAATGAGTGAAAATCAAAGCCAAGTTATAGCAATAGGTGGGGGCGGATTTGGTCGTAATCCAAATCATCGAGTAATAGAGCAATACATCCTTGATCAGAGCGGCCTAGAAAATCCAAATATCTGTTTTATTCCAACAGCTAGCGCTGAGGATAAATCATATACTGTGAATTACTACAAAGCATTTAGTAAATTAAATTGCAATCCAACACATCTAAACTTTTTTGAACGCACTCCTAATCTTCGATCTATATTGAATAAGCAGGATATTATCTATGTTGGCGGAGGTAATACTAAAAGTATGTTGGCTGTATGGAGAGAGTGGAAATTGGATATTTTACTAAAGAAATTATATGATAAGGGTAAAATATTTTGTGGAGTTAGTGCTGGCTCCATATGTTGGTACAATAAAGGGATAACAGATTCTTGGGCAAGTAACTTAAGTGTTCTTGA
Source organism: uncultured bacterium (assembly GCA_965659495.1). GTDB lineage: Bacteria > Fidelibacterota > Marinisomatia > SCGC-AAA003-L08 > D37C17. The sequence continues at coordinate 4,302 of CBFHVR010000086.1, read as the reverse complement.
TTGTTTAGGTTTTATTGATGAGGTAAACTGTCCTCACTATTATGGCGAGAAAGATAGGCAACCATCTGTCCATTCTTTTATTAATGATGAAAAAATTAACTCCTGCTATGCCAGTGAAGATGGTTCTGCACTACACTATAAAGGTGGAAAATTAATTGGATCTATTGCATTTTATAAAGGGGCTAAATCTTACTATATCCATAAAAAATCAAATAAAATTGTTGAAGATGTAGTACCCGGTATTGATCTGAATACTTAGTTATTTAAAATTATATTGATAAGCAGTATAATATCTTGAATATTAATTATTTGATCTTCATTAATATCCGAAGCATAGATTTGAATATTTGAAAGTTCATTGTTCCCAAGAATAGAATTCATTATAACTACAAGGTCAAGAACATCTATTGTTTCATCTAAATTTGCATCTCCTGGTATATATGTAAATTGATCAAGGTAATCTATTAACGTTCTAACCGTTTGATTCGTTGCCTCTAGAGCAGTTTGTGTATTAATTAATCCACCTACATGTATATGTCCTGCTGTAAGACATTTTTCGTCACCATTTAAATTTAAATCTCTATACCATGTACCGTGGTAAGCCATAAACTCGGAGACATACCCACCAGGGTCTCCATTTAGATCTACGTAAGGATTTAAACCAATCTCCATATTATCTATGGCATTAATTATTTCGTTAATAGGTAGATTAGAATTTCTTTCAAACATCACTGATTCATCAGTATCTGGTGGACTTGGAGTAGGTTGAAAGGGCGATGTGAAATCGTTTATCCAGCTAAATCTATTGTAAGCGTTAAATTCTAATTCCCAACTTTGGTCCATATAGCCTCTGCTAAATGTTATCGTAGCAATTGGTTTATGATCATTAAAAATAGGCCAAAAATCTTGAGATGTATCTTGATAATCGACTTCTAAAGTACCGAAACCTTGTCCACAACTACTGCAGTCTGGATTTGAAAATTCTGGAAAATATGAAATAATATCATAGCCTCGGTTTTCCCAATTATCTCCTTGCCAGCCGAAAGGGTTTAAATTTTCATCTTGACTAAAATGACGAATCATTTCATTGGTGGGTGGCCAATATCCTGTAAGCAAAATAATTGCATTTTCTCTTGATCTAATATCTTGCTGAATATTATCTGTATTAATTTCTTTAAACATAGTATTTGGGTTAGGGCTTGAATAGTTGACCTCGTCGAAAGGTGAAAGCTGTCCCAATATAATGTTTAAGCTTAAAATTATTAATATCATTGTAAATCTGTTCATTTAATTATCTCAATTTATATATTATTGTTAATAATTAGTTAAATTATTTTTATAACTAAATCTTCATCAATTCTAAATCGATCACCATAAACACCTTTAGGGTCTGCTTTTCCTACACCTAATACCATAACTACATGTGTATTCTTATTTAGATCCAGTATTTTTTTTACTCTTTTCTCATCAAAGCCTTCCATAGGACACGAATCATATCCTTGAGCAACAATACCCATCATAAAATTTTGACATGCTAGAGCCGTTGTTTTTGTGACTATTTCAAAAAGATCATGTTTTGATATTGGCCCTCTTGGAACGGGTCTGAAAAACCCTGCTAAAGTGGTAAATAATGAGATACATCTTTTAAATATTCCGGCTATTCCAAACATGTCGTGGTAGTAAGAGTAAGGGATAACTTTATTATAATAGTTATTAATAATAGGAAGAAGCTTGCCTTTTTGTTTATAATTTTCAATAAGTAAATTTTTATTTCTTTTCCAAGTATCAATCCTTGATACTGAAACAATAAGTTCCTGAGCTGTTTTAGCAGCATTTTGTGAAAAGCAGGCTTCAATAAGTTTATTTTTCTTATGCTTATCTTTAACCCAATAAAATTCCCAAGGTTGTAGGTTAGATGAGTTCGCTGCTAAAAGTGCTGATTTTAGTGATTTCAAAATCACTTTATCAGGTACTTTTTCAGTTGAAAACTTTCTAACTGAGCGTCTTTTTTGTACCAAATCAAAAAAATCCATAGATTTTTAGCTCCATAAGTAAATGTTTACTAACAATTTTTGTTACTTAATTTGTAGTAATTCGATTGTAAATTACACTCAATTAATAAATAAAATCAATTGTTGTACATTTTTTTTTATTAATGTTAATAAATTTAAAAAATTAGTTAATTTTAATTGCATGAAATTTTATAGAATTCTTACAATAAAGTAGATAATGACAACGATAACTATTATACTGCTGTTGGCGATTAATTTATATGGATTTATTTATTCTATGTCCATTACAAAATATCATTTTTTAAAAGATAAAAAAATTCAAACAAAAGTTAATAGTTTCCAGCTTCTTTTGGATCGTTGTCCTCTAATTATATTTAATCTTTCCATTTTAATATTATTAAATGTTATCGGCATAAAATTTTTCCACTTTATTTTTTTAACTGAATTTAATTCGTATTGGTATTCAGGCTGTGAAGTGCTTTTTGTTTTGCTTGTAGATGATTTTTTCTTTTATGTTCTTCACAGGATGATGCATGAAAAAACCTATATCTATAAAAAAATACATAAGATTCATCACAGAGCCAATACACCTATGCCGTTTGAATACCTCTATGTACACCCTCTAGAGTGGATGTCTGGAATGATAGGTCCATTCCTTGGAATGTATTTGCTTGGAGGTATTTCATTTTTTGCCTATTGTCTATATTTGGTTATTAGGAATGTCCATGAAATTCATATCCACTCGGGTATTAAATCATCAGTATTCTTAAAGTATATCCCTATTTATGGTAATAATGAGCATCATGATATTCATCATTCTAAGAGAATGGGGAATTATGCTTCAACATTTACTTTTTGGGATACCTTGCTAAATACTAAAATCAAAGGGAATTAAGATATTTATGAATAATATTAATATTAGCTATAACAGTAAGTTGATAGTAGATAAAAAAATATTTCAATCTTATATTGAGGATTTAGAAAGTTTATATTCAGATCAAGTTACATTTACTGAATCGAAAGAAAATGATTTCAATCTCTATTTTAACGATAAATTAATTTATTCGCTTGAGGATAGTTTTGATGAAAATTTATCAATAGATGAAGAGGTCTTAGAAAAGTCAAAAAAATACATTGAAAACTCCATCAATTTAAGCAACTCACGTGATATTCCTAGAGTTGATGATATAGGCATTGTTGATTATTAGATTTATTTTAAGCTAATATTTAGTTTTTTATAAATAAAAGATAGCAGCCAAGCAGGACCAATTAATAAAAATTGTATGTCTTCAAAAAAAGAAGGTTTTTTACCTTCAATTTTATGACCTATAAATTGTCCAATCCATGCAATGATAAATGCAATAATATAAAATTTAAGTAAGTCAGAAAAAAGAAGCATGCTTGATAGCTGATTAATAAGCCATAGGCAAAGGCCTGAAAAAAGAAGCATACCTATTGTTAAAGAATAAGAAAGTTTGAAATAAAATAAAATGGCAACAGTAATTAATGCCCATGCTAGATTTATTGTAATCTCTTGATTGTTAATCATAAAAGTATAAGAGAGTAAAGATAAGAGGCCAAGTAAGGTAAATGTGATAACTGGAACACAAAACCAGTGGATTAGTTTGTTGGTTTTGTTTTGATGGCTTTCACCATACATATCTAACCACTGCTCAATTGATGTATTCATTTTTCCTCCTTTATAGCATATTTTTGCCAAAACTGCACTGATTTTGCCCATTTATCCGATTCGTAATGCCCCTTTGTTCCACCTGTTAGTTGCAATTGATTTCTCATCATTGTAACCGCTCCCATAGGCATTTCTTCAACCTCTTTAGGTATTGCATGAAAAGATATTAATTCCCAATCACTTTCAGTGGTTTCCTCGTTTGATTCTTTAAGGACATCATTCCTGTAGAGTATAAGCTCAACTGTTCCTGTTTCAAGAGGTGTTCCATTGGTAGACTTTATGCGAATGTAATGTTCTTCTTCAGGTCTTCTTCTTGTAACCTCTGCTTTTAAAATAGAGTGATCGTTAATCTTAACAAAAGGACAGATGAAATTTTTTGTCATTTCATCTTCTATTTTAATAATAACAACCCCATCTCTGTAGCCTTTGACATAGTCATTTTTATTTAACTTTTCCTCAGCATATTTAGCTATCTCAGGAAAGTCTAATGATGAGTATGTTTTACCAGAATTAGGTTTTTGTCTATATACAAATTCACTTATACCAACGGTCATCATTTAAAGATTTCTTTTTTCATGAATTATTTCTTTTTTATGGTAA
>CBFHVR010000085.1:0-1507 GCA_965659495.1 uncultured bacterium | reverse complement strand
TACCCCCAGTTATACCAATTTTTAACACAGTCTATAAATTTCCAATTATATTTGAATACACATTCTCGATACTATCTTCACCATTAACAGTTAATAGAATTTTATTTTTATCATAAAAATTTATTAAAGGTTTTGTTAAATCATGATAAATATTCAGTCTATTTTTAACAGTTTCTTTTTTATCATCAGATCTTATTGATAAAGGTTCATTTGTGATATCATCAAAACCTTTATTTATCGGTGGATTAAACTTAACATGATATATTCTTCCTGAATTTTTATGAACTCTTCTACCACCCATTCTATCAATAATAATATTATCATTAACTTCAATAACAATAACTTTGTCTAGATTACTGTCTATTTCTTTTAATAAAATATTTAAACCTTCAGCTTGGGGTAGAGTTCTTGGAAACCCATCGAGTATATATCCATTTATACATTCATCACTAGATAGTTTTTTTTTCATCATTTGTAATATCAATTCATCGGGTACTAATTCTCCGCTATCCATAAATTTTTTTGCTTTTCTACCAAGTTTAGATAATTTCTTAACATGATCTCGAAGCATATCTCCTGTAGATATTTGAGGGATATTAAATTTTGATGAAAGCTTCTTTGCTTGTGTTCCTTTGCCACCTCCTGGAGGACCTATTAATAAAAATTTCATATTATTCCTTAAATTAAAATTCCTGCTATTGTAGCAGTTAACCAAGATGCTAAAGCTCCACCTAGCATTGCTTTTGTTACTAACGTTGCTAAATCCTTTTTACGTTGAGGTGCAATTGAACCAATTCCCCCTAGCTGAATCCCTATTGAAGCAAAATTAGCAAACCCACATAAAGCATATGCAGCTATCGTTGCTGTCCTTGGCGAAATAGAATCACCTAAAGCAGCTAAATTTCCATATGCAATAAATTCTGTCAATACTAATTTTTGTCCCATTAAGCTACCAAGAATTTGTGCTTCAGACCATGGAGCTCCCATGGCAAATGCTAAAGGCATAAATAAGTACCCAAGTATTAATTCAATTGATAAATCAATCCCCCCAAAAGAAATTAGGCCTAAAACCCAATTTAGTAATGTTATGACAGAAATAAAGGCAATAAGCATTGCTGCAATATTGAGTGCTAATTTCATTCCCTCAGTTGCACCATTACCAATTGCTTCTAGGAAATTTGCATCATCAGAAACTTTAGATAACTCTATGTTTTCTTTTGCTGTTTCAGGAATTGAATTTTCAGGATATATTATTTTTGCAATTACTAATGCAGCAGGTGCGCTCATTATTGATGCAGCCATTAAATGACCAGCAATACCAGGAATTGTATTACTTAACATTAATACATAAGCAGCCATAACACCCCCTGCTACTGTTGCAAAACCACCAGTCATTATTGCCATTAATTCTGATTTTGTCATTTTATCTATAAAAGGTTTAATAACAAGTGGTGCTTCAGTTTGTCCAACAAAAATATTAGCAGAAATACTTGTTGTCTCTGCTCCA
>CBFHVR010000084.1:0-8568 GCA_965659495.1 uncultured bacterium | reverse complement strand
CGGGGAGGTTTGGCACCTCGATGTCGGCTCGTCGCATCCTGGGGCTGGAGAAGGTCCCAAGGGTTGGGCTGTTCGCCCATTAAAGCGGCACGCGAGCTGGGTTTAGAACGTCGTGAGACAGTTCGGTCCCTATCCTCTATGGTCGTAGGAAATTTGAAGGAATCTGTATCTAGTACGAGAGGACCGATATGGACGAACCTCTAGTGTACCTGTTGTTATATCAATAGCATCGCAGGGTAGCTACGTTCGTAATGGATAAGCGCTGAAAGCATATAAGTGCGAAGCCAATCCTAAGATTAGATTTCCCTTTCTTTATAGAACCAAAGACTCCCAATAGAATATTGGGTTGATAGGTCGCAGATGTAAGTACAGTAATGTATTCAGTCGAGCGATACTAAGTAGTCTGGAGACTTGACTTCTTATTAGTTTTATTTTTTACTAGCAAAATGACGATATTTTTACATTCATTATTTCAACTAAATTATTACGGTAACTATAGCATGGAGGATCCACCCGATCCCATCTCGAACTCGGAAGTTAAGCTCTATAGCGCCGATGGTACTGCACGGGAGACCAGTGTGGGAGATTAGGTCGTTGCCGTTTTTTTTTAAAAAGGCTCAACTTTGTGTTGAGCCTTTTTACTTTCTATATAATATTTATATCCTTAAATTACCTCATGAAGTACTTGTGTATATATATAACCTTATTTCTTACTAACTTTTTGTTTTCAGATTGCACTTGTTACAATTGTCCTAAAATTAAAAAGAATTTCTTTAATGACGAAATAATTGGATTCTATTTAAGCTCTATTGATATAGAATCTGGTGAGTCAACAACTCTTTTATTCGATTATTCCATTGATTTAAATGATGCATTGATTAGTACTGATTGTGGAACTAGTTCAACTCATGATATTTCCAAACTTTTTGTATCTTTTGATATATCTATGTTTATTCCAGGTTTAATGGAAGAGACCAAACAGCTTGTTGATGGAAAAGTAAGATTCGATATTAATTCCAATACTATTTCTGATATAAGCTTTAGAAATACAGATTTAAATTTTGAAACAACTCAACTAGCTGGTAATACAGATTTTTCCTTAGAAGAGTATAATTTAAGTGTAACTGATGAGGATATTGAAGAAATCGCTGATTTATTTTTAAGTTTAGGTAGAGCTCCAAATGGTGTATATAATTTCAACTTTATTTTAGAAAATGAAAATAATACAGAAATTGATCAAGTATCTGAAACTGTTGAAATATTTGTACCCTCTTATTTAGATCTAATAACTCCAGGTTCTGTTGATTTGTCTGATTCTCTTTCAAATATTGTTATGTCTTCTAATCCAACATTCCAGTGGAATTCAGATTATTGTAATAAGTGTGATTTCTCTATTAGGGTATCTGAGTTTAGAGAAAATGATCACAGTTCACTACAAGAAGCATTGGAAGATTATTCAGTACTTCCTATTAATTCTGGCTACTATGCATTATCATCAAATATCAATTCCTTTCAATATCCTGCATCAGGTGCAGGTGAGATTATTCCAGGGCATTTATATGTTTGGCAGGTTAGAAGAACATACAATACATCTAATGGTCTGATGGAAGAATTTAGCCCTATTTTTTTATTTAAGGTTCAAGATACTCAATCAGTAGAACCTCCTGTGGTTAGTCAAGATGTTAATTTAGAAAATATAAAATTATTAATTGGCGTTGATAATTATGAAAGTTTATTTGGAGAAAGTGGTCAGTTAAAAGATTTTAATAGCGTTAATTCATCTATGATTTTGAATAATCAGAATATATCTATCAATTATTTAATAGATTTGATTAATAAGAAAAGTCAAGGTGAAATAAATATAATGAATGTGGATGTTCAATAATATAATGAAATATAAATTTTTATTAAGCTTAGTGTTTGTTTCTTTTTTAATTAATAAAGAAACATTAGCTATTGTCACTAAATCTTCAGGAGATGTAAAATATAAAAATTATTTAAGTAATGAATTCTCAAATAAACTTAAAATGGGTTCTCAGTTATTTAATAACGATTTAATAGTTACTGATAGTGATGGTTTTGTTAAATTTTCTTATTTGGATGATGGAACAACGATTAAGATTCATCATGATTCTGAACTGTATGTAAGGGGCCAAATTAATAAGAAAAGTATTAGTAAAAGAATTAATATGAGTAATGGCCTCTTAAAGTTAGATGTTTCAAAGCAAAATGATGATGAGTTCATGGTTATAACACCAACTTCCGTAGCTTCAGTTAAGGGTACAAGTTTCATATTAGAATCAAATGAAGATGGAGATAGTTTTTTTGGTTATGAAGGAACAGTTGAAATAAGAAATAAAGAATCTAATAAAATAGTTAAGCTTTCAAAAAATTTAAAAGTTACCTCAACTAATGATGGATCGATTAATTCAGAAATTGTAACACCTATTGATATAAATCCGATTGAAATCTTTATTGAAATGGATGAAGAGGAACAACCTGTCGAAAACTATTTTATTGATGAAGCTGAAATAATTAATGAATTAATTATTAAAGTTTATAATTCAGATGGTGAAGAAAGAGAAATAATTATTAAATATAATGAGTAAATATGATTCTTTTTTTTATTTCTTTATTTTGTAGTCTATCTTTTTCTAAAATAATAGACCATCAAATTCCCGACGATGTTTTTTTTAATTCACCTCTCGAAATAAAGGTTTATACTGAATATCTTCCTGATGAAATAGTAGATTTTAAATTATTTTATAAAACAGGGAATAGTGAAATATTTTTACAAAGTGATTTAAAACCATTAACGTCTGATTTTTATAATTATATTATTCCGGCTGATTTTTTAAATGAAAAGTATATTGAATATTACATTCTTTTAGAAAATAGTAATGGAAATTTTATAAGCATACCATCAATTGATCCTTTTGATATCCCAATTAGTATATTAATTCAAGAAGAAGTTGAATTTGATCTTGTAGATAACTTCATGGATTATGATGTAAATATTATTTCTCCTCAACCTGAACAGAAAATTGCAAAAGAAGATTTGTTTATTGCTCTTTCCTATTTCCGTATGAAAGATATAAATTATAGCTTAACTCAAGTTTTTGTTGATGATATTGATATGACAAATAGTACTGATATTAGAGAAACTAATTTAACATTATCTGAATCAAATCTATTTCCGGGTAATCATCAAATTAAAGTACTTTTATTCAATCTAGAAGGTGAAAGCTATCAGCCTATAATATGGGAATTTTATATTTTAGGAGATTATGAACAGATATCAACCTCTTATAATGGAAAGTTTTGGAATGATTATTTAATCAATAGAGTTGATTCTTTAAAGTCTTATACTAATAATTCTAATCTAGATTTTAGTTTTGCAAATGATTGGATTGATTTAAAAGCAAAGTTAAAAAAGTCTTCACTAGAAAATAGTTTATATCAAGCAAGAGACAGGTATCTTTTCGATATTTCATTAAGTGATAATCTAAAATTAAAATACGGAGATTTTTATCCCAACCACAGTGATTTTACAATAAAAGGAAATAGAGTAAGAGGTGTTGGTTTTAATTATAAATCTTCTAAGTTCCAAATTGATTTAATATCAGGTGAACTTTCGAGATCTATTCAAGGAAACCCGCTCGATGGTGCTGTTTTAATATCTGATTATTCCTCCGAATATATTTGCGATGAATTCAGCGGTGATGAATGCACCTCAGGTTATGATAACGAATATATAGATATATCTAGATCTGGGTATACTTTTAAAAGAAATATATCAGCTTTACGTCTTGGTTTTGGAAAATCTAGCGGAATGAACTATGGTTTTAGTATTTTAAAAGCAAAAGATGATGTTAAATCTGTTGATAAAAATTTAGAGGGTGCGCTAATATCTTTACCTTATGATTTAGAAATTTTTAATGACTTCAACTCTGATTCCTTCATTGATTTAAATTCTGATGGTCTATTTACTCCAGGAGAGCCAATTTATGATGATAATGAGACACAATTCCAATCTGATGGAACTTGGGATTATGATGATGTAATAGATATCCCGAGTGAATTTTTAAGTAATACATATTCTACAAATTTAATTACTTCTAAAAGCTTAATTTATGTCGAAGATTGCCAAGAATTAATTGATGATTATAATCTAATTGATATTAGTTTATGTAATAATGAAACATATTATGATATTATACAATATGTATGGGATATTAAGATATTAAATGAAAACCTTGATACGTATTTAACTCAGAATTATAATTTAGATTCAAATGCTGGGCAAGTTAATATTCTTGAAAATCAATGGAGCGGTGATAAGCCTGAAGATAATATAATATTTGGCTCTCATTTAAATTATTCAACAAAAAATAAGAAGTTGAAAATTAAGTCTTCTGTTGCAATGAGTTTTATTAATGAAAATATTTGGAATCCTGTTAAATCAGTTAATGATTTTGATACATATAGTGATGACTATACAGATTGTGAATTTGGAACAACATATTCAAATGTAGAATTATTAAGTGAAAACTGTACTGATTCATATCAATCAGGAGGATGCAATCCTTCTGAACATTATTGGCATGAATGTAAGGCTTATGTTTATATAAATGGTGAGTTTGATTCTGATTTAGAAATATGGATCCTAAATAATGATGTTGAAGTACAATTAGAAATTTTAGAACAAGGAATTGCTCTTGAAGCTATACCAGATCCTGAAAGTTTTAAGGATGTATTTCATTATAACTTTGATGCTGTCCCAACGATACCATTTTATAACTTAGTTCAAAAATTAGAAAATGGTGAATCTTTATCTTTTACAGATATTTTTGATTCTCCTGAAATTGCTTACAATGTTGATTTTTCCTTAAGATTATTAAATAATCAAATGCAATTTGGTATTAAAAAAGTTGGTCAATCCTTCAATACTCTGGGTAATCCTTATTTGCAAAAAGATATTAAAGAAAAATATTTTACTGATAGAATTAGACTTTTTCAAAATAGAATGTTTTTAACATTGAAGTATAGTACTATCGCTAATGGTATTAGTGATGATTCTTCATCTGATAGTTCCGAGAAGTACGATTATAATATCAGCTACTATCCAGGTATTGATTTACCATCATTTACTATATCTTTTGCAGATTATAAAAGAGAAAGTGGTGAATCTGAGCTTTATGACTTAGACATCAATAATGATGGTATAATTAATGATAATGATGTATTGGATACAAGATTAAGTACACAAACAAATAATTATAATTTCTCTGTCAGTCATAATTTTATGTATTTGTATAATCAAAATGTAACATTCACTTATTATTACTCTAATAAAAAAGATTTACTATTTAATGAAAGAGGATTTGAGCTAGATGAGCAAACTGGTGTTGCTGTATCCGATACATCATATATTTCTCCTAGATCTTTAAATAAAAATATAACTATAAATTTAAAAACAAAAATTAATCAAGATTGGGAGTCTGTAATTAATTACTCAAATAATTATTTTGATTATGCTCAAAAAACATCTGAATATTTTGATAAACAAAAAATTAATTCTTTGGGTGGATCCTTTAATTATAAAATGAGTGATAAAATACAAAAAATTGGTTCTGGAATTAATTATACCTATGCTGATGGGACTTCTAATAAATATTATCAGTTTTCATTACAACTTTTTTCTGAAGTAGTGCCTATTGAAGATATGCTTATTAATTTTAGTTATAATTATAAAATTAAAAGTGTTGTTTCATCAGCTGACTACAATAATTCATTATTTAAAATAAACTTTTCTTATAGATTTTAAAATTGAAGAATAAATTTAAATCCTACTCAATATTTTTTTTTATTGGGACTATATCTTTTTCCCTTATTTTTTTGCTTAATTACATAGGGGTTTTCTCTAATTTAGAATCTCAAATATATGATATGAGATTTAAACTAAGAGGTCCACTCATTGGTTGGGAATCTTTAACGACTAAAAGTAAAAAAAATGAGTCATTTATTGATATAAATAAAAATAATAAATACGATCTTGGGGAAGAATTTGAAGACATAGGAAATGGAATTTGGAATACTAATGAAACATATGAGGATTTGAATAATAATAAGATTTGGGATGAAAATGAGCCTTTTTTTGACAAAGGGAATGGTGTAAGAGATAATGGTCAAAATGTAGTTATTGTTGAAATAGATGATGAATCTTATAAGTTAATATGTGAGGGCTATCCATATACAAGAGGAAGAGTTTGGTCTAAAGTAGTAAAGAATCTAACAGATGCAGATGCTAGATTGATTGTATTTGATATTATGTTTGACTCTCCAGATCATACAACTAAAATTATTAATAATGCAATATCAGATAATTGTGAAAATTGTACATATACTGATGCTGATATAGAGTTCTCAAATTCTATATTATATGCAAAAAAAAATGGTACGGATGTAATACTAGCATCAAAAATCGGATATGATATAAAAAGAATTCCTCCCCAATATTATGTTAATCCATATAAAACGATTCTAGATGCAGGACCTTATTTAGGGCTTATTGATCAAGAATCAGATATGGTAGATAATGTTATAAGGAGATATCCAATTTATAATAAAATCATGAATGACTCAGAATATCAACTTTCATTAGCTACAAGATCTGCATTAGTTTTTAATGGAATAATAGACTTTGAAATCATAAATGATATTAAAAATAATCAAATTAAATTTAATGATTTTTACATAAATACATATAGTAATGAAGCTTCATTTTTACTCAATTATAATGGTCCTAATTCTAATATCTATCAAACATTTGATACTTTTTCTTTATCAAACATTATAGATAGCAAGAATTATGATTTATGTAGGTTAGATGAGGATGATGATTGGATGGATAAGTATACTGATAAGAATAATCCTTTATACAGATTTTTTGGTAATGACAAAAATCCCTTCAGAGATAAAATTGTTATAATTGGTTCTTCATTACAAGAGGATAATGATTTTGTTCAAACACCATATTTTAATTATAATAATTCAGAAAACCCTATGCCAGGCGTTGAAGTCCATGCAAATGCTATTCAACAATTATTAGATTCAGATTTTATAGAAGTTCCAACAAAAACTTTAAGCTTATCTAGAAGTTCTTTTGTTTATCATATTTTAATAATTTTTACTTTTATAGTTATGACATTACTATTGAGTAACATTAAATTTTTTACTTTAAGTATTATTTCAGTTTTATTGCTAATTATATCTTGGTTTTCTTTTTCTATCGGTTCTTTCCTATGTGATCAACTATGGCTGGTTAAGACTTTTATGAATCTATTTTTATCAACACCATTCAGTTATAACTATCCAAATATTGGGCAGTCTATTATGGTACCTGTTGTATTACCAATAGGATCAATATTAATTACATATGGAATAAATTTATCCTATAAATTATTCAAAGAACAGAGTGATAAAAACTTTTTAAAAGATACATTTGGAAAATATGTTTCTCCTAAATTGATTGATGATATGTATGCAAATAAAAAATTACCAGAACTCGGAGGAGAGAGTGGTATAAGAACTGCTTTTTTCTCAGATTTACAATCCTTCTCAACAATTTCAGAACAATTATCTTCAAAAGAACTAGTGGATTTATTAAATGAATTTTTATCAAGTCAAACTGAAATAATTTTAAATAATAAAGGGACTTTAGATAAATATGAAGGTGATGCAATTTTATCTTTTTTTGGTGCCCCATTATTTTTTGAAACTCATGCGAAAGCAGCAATTGATTCTGGAGTATCATGTCAAAATAACTTGGTTAAATTATGTGAAAAATGGAAATCTGAAGGTGATAAATGGCCTGAAATTGTTCACGGTATGAAAATGAGAATTGGTGTTAATACTGGTGAAATGGTAACTGGTAATATGGGTTCGAAGCATTTTATGAATTATACAATGATGGGTGATGTTGTTAATATAGCAGCTAGATTAGAATCTGCAGCAAAACAGTATGGAATATTCTTTCATACAACTGAAGAAACCTTATTTTCAGCATTAGAACATGATTATTCATGGAGGTATATTGATAGAGTCCAATTTGTTGGTAAAACTGTTTGGCATCAAACAGTTGAAATACTTGGGTTTAAAAAAGACGAAGATGAAAGAATTGAAAAGTTAACATCATTATTTAATAAAGCCTTGAAAGAATATTATAATCAAAACTGGGATAAAGCAATTGTCTTATTTGAAAAATCAAATAAATATGAAACAAATAATAAGGAAGAGGATATAAATCCTAGTAAGATTTTTATTGATAGATCTTATGAGTTTAAAAGATACCCGCCAAGATCAGGATGGCGAGGTGCATTCATTTTAGTGAATAAATAAATTATGAAAAAGAATATTTTATGGGTGGATGATGAAATTGAATTATTAGAGTCTCATATTATCTACCTTACAGATAAAGGTTACAATATTTTAAAAGCAAATTCAGGAGAAGATGCTATAGAGTTATGCAAAAAGTCTAGTGTTGATTTAATTCTCCTTGATGAAATG
>CBFHVR010000083.1:0-10168 GCA_965659495.1 uncultured bacterium | reverse complement strand
GAAGTACATGCAGAACCAGAAGATACTGCTATTTTACTTAATGAAGTAACAATCGACTGACCTCTAAGACTTGGAAAGCTAATATTTAAATTTCCAGCAATCCCTTGTACTATGTCACCATTTACAATAACATCAGGAATTTTATCTTTTATTTTATCGATTAATATTTTTTTTAATTTTAAAATATTTTCACATTCTTGCTTCATTTTTTCTTTAGCAATTTTACTGGCAGTCCCAAATCCTACAATTAGTGGAACAGGAAGTGTTCCTGGTCGAGTAGATTTTTCTTGGCTACCACCAAAGAAAATTGGATTTATTTTAACGTTTTTATTTATAAAAAGTGCTCCGATTCCCTTAGGACCATATATTTTATGACCAGATATAGATAATAAATCAATATTCATTTTTTTTACATCGATATTAACCTTACCATATGATTGTGCGGCATCAACGTGAAATAAAATATTATTTTTCCTGCATATTTGACCTATCTGTTCAATCGGTTGTATTACACCAATTTCATTGTTAACATGCATAATACTTATTAATCCAGTTTCAGGTTTAATACTATCAATTAATTTCTCTAAACTAATTAATCCATTTGTATCAGGTTTGATATATGTTGTTCTTATATCCTTAGATTCTAAATAATGACATACATCTAAAATTGCTTTGTGCTCAATAGACATCGTAATAATGTGACTTTTTTTAGAATAAATTAAATTTTGTAAAGAAATATTATTTGATTCTGTTGCTCCGGATGTAAAAATAATTTCTTTTTCATTACAATTTATTAAACCTGATATTTGCTCCCTAGCTATATCAACAGCCGTTTCAGCTTCCCATCCATAATAGTGGGTTGTGCTTGATGCATTTCCAAATTTCTCTAAAAAATAGGGGACCATAGAATCAAAAACTTCAGGATCTAGTTGTGTTGTAGAATTATTATCAAGAAAAATTTTACTCATTATTTATAATAATATTTCTTTCTTTTTTATCTGAAAAATAACCAATCTTTACTGTTTTATATTTTGAATTTTTATTCAAAATTTTAATTAAATTATTAGCATCACTTTTCGAAACTGACATAAGCAATCCTCCCGATGTTTGCGCATCAGCAATCATTAATTGTTTATGTATTTCTATGGAAGAATCAAATAAAACATTTTTACTATAAAAGTCTAAATTTTTCTTTGATCCTCCAGGTATAATACCATCTTTTGCAAATTTTATAACCTCATCTATGAAAGGGACTTTATTAAAATTAATATTCGCAGATAAACTAGAATTTTGTGTCATTTCACTTAAATGTCCAAGAAGTCCGTAGCCAGTTATATCAGTACATGCATTTATATTGATATTATTTTCTGATAAATCATGATTAAGTGTTGACATAAGTCCTATCACATTTTGAATTGTTATTTTACTTGCTAACTCTTGTTTTATTGCTGTAGTTAAAATGCCTGATCCAAGAGGTTTTGTTAAAAGAATAACATCTGATTCTTTCGGAGTATTGTTTCTTATAATTGAACGAGTATCTATTAAACCTGTTACAGCAAGTCCATATTTTGGTGTTTTATCTTTAATAGAATGACCCCCAAGAATATTTATATTTGCTTCTTTGCATTTATCTAAGCCACCACGAAGTATTTCTGTTAAAACGTCTAAAGGGAGTTCGTCAGAAGGAAAAGCTACAATATTTAGAGCAAACAATGGTTTTCCACCCATAGCATATATATCAGATATTGAATTTGCAGCTGAAATTGATCCAAAAGTATATGGATCATCAACTATTGGTGTAAAAAAATCTACGCTTTGAATGATTGATTGATTTTCATTTATTTTATATATGGAACAATCATCAAAGTTTTCATAGCCTGAATTGTCTTTAGAATTTTCAAATGGATTTAATTTACTCAAAACTTGAGTAAGATCTTTAGCAGATAATTTACAGGCTCAACCTGCTCCACTTGAAAATCGTGTAAGCTTTATTTTACTATCATTATTCATAGTTTGAATTTATAAAATAATTTTTTACTCTATTAATAATTTCTTTTTGTTGAAATATTAATATCAAAGTAAATTATAAGGTTAATTAATAACAAGAAAACAATATTGGCAAACAAAGTATCAAATAATACAGACGTAGTTACAATAAGATTCTCAGGAGATTCTGGTGATGGAATGCAGTTAACTGGAAATCAATTTAGTAATACTTCTGCAATTTTTGGCAATGATTTATCTACTTTACCAGATTTCCCAGCTGAAATAAGAGCTCCTCAAGGTACTTTGTATGGTGTTAGTTCATTCCAAATGCAATTTGGAGATCGTGAAATATATACACCTGGAGATGACTTAGATGCTTTAGTTGCAATGAATCCAGCAGGGTTAAAAGTTCATTTAGAAGAGCTTAAAGAAAATGGCATATTAATTATAAATACTGATAATTTTACTCCAAAAAATCTCAAACTTGCAAAATGGGAAACCAATCCACTTGATGATAAGCAGTTATTAGAAAAATACAGATCTATTCCAGTTGGAATGACCACTCTTGTTAAAACTGCTTTAGAAGATTTTGATTTAACGCCCAGAGAAAAAATGAGAAGTTCTAATATGTTTGCTTTAGGTCTTGTGTATTGGTTATATGAAAGAAAATTAGAACCAACTATTAATTTTTTAAATACAAAATTTAAGAAAAAACCTATAATAGCTGAATCAAATATTAAAGCATTAAAAGCAGGTTTTTATTATGGTGAGACAATTGAAGTTATTAAAACTTCATATAGAGTAAAAAAAGCAAAGTTTAATAAGGGTGTATATAGAAATATAATGGGGAATCACGCACTATCTTTAGGTTTAGTAGCTGCTTCACAAAAATCTAATTTAGAATTATTTTTTGGTGGCTATCCTATTACACCAGCAAGTGATATTTTGAAATATTTAGCCAATTATAAAAACTTTGGTATCAAAACATTTCAAGCAGAAGATGAAATTTCTGCTATGACAAGTATCTTAGGATCTGCTTTTACTGGAAATTTAGCTGTTACGGCTAGTTCTGGACCAGGTATTGCTTTAAAAGGTGAAGCTATAGGTTTGGCTGTTATAACAGAATTACCCTTGATTGTAATTAATATTCAAAGGGGAGGTCCTTCAACGGGTTTACCTACAAAAACTGAGCAATCTGATTTATATCAAGCTATGTATGGTCGAAACGGGGAATGTCCTTGCGTTGTAATTGCTGCAAGTAGTCCTTCTGATTGTTTTGAAACAGCTTTCGAAGCAGCAAGAATTGCCATTGAGCATATGATGCCTGTTATGTTATTGTCAGATGGTTATATTGCGAATGGATCTGAACCTTGGAGAATTCCAAATGTTAATAAATTACCAGAAATAAAAAATAATTTAGTAAAATCTGAAGATAAAGAAGGCTTTATGCCATACAAGAGAGATGAAAAAACCTTAGCAAGACCATGGGCTATCCCTGGAAAAGAAGGTTTTGAGCATAGAATTGGTGGTCTAGAAAAAGAAAGTTCATCTGGGAATGTAAGTTATGACCCTGATAACCATCATGAAATGACTTTACAAAGGCAAAGAAAGGTTGATATTGTAGCTAACTCCATTCCTGACCTTGAAGTATATGGTGAAAATTCAGGAGATCTTTTAGTTCTAAGTTGGGGAGGGGTATTTGGTTCTGTTAAATCAGCTGTTAAAAAATCTCAGGAGCATGGTAGTTCTGTTTCACATGTACATATAAGACACATAAATCCGTTCCCTAAAAACCTTGGAAAAATTTTAAAGAGTTTTAAAAAAGTATTAATTCCTGAATTAAATATGGGTCAGCTATTAACAATTATAAGAGCTAAATATTTAGTTGATGCAGTTGGATTTAATCAAGTAGCTGGAAAACCTTTTAGTTCTAATACAGTTTTTAATACAATTGAATCATTACTTAAGGAAGATAAATGAGCGAAGTTCAAAAATTAAAGAAAAAAGATTTTGTTTCTGACCAGGATATAAGATGGTGTCCCGGATGTGGAGATTACACTATATTAAATACTGTTCAAAAAGTATTTCCAGAATTAGGAATTCCAAAACATGAGTTTCTGATTATTTCAGGAATTGGTTGTTCAAGTAGATTCCCCTACTATATGAATTGTTTTGGATTTCATACAATTCACGGCAGAGCACCCGCAGTTGCAACAGGGGCTAAGTTATCTAATCCTGATTTATCAGTTTGGGTAATTACTGGCGATGGTGATGCTATGAGTATAGGTGGAAATCATTTTATTCATGTTCTTAGAAGAAACCTTGATATGAATATCTTATTATTCAATAATAGAATATATGGATTAACAAAAGGTCAATATTCACCTACATCAGAAGTAGGAAAGAAAACTGTCTCTACTCCAATGGGTTCTCTTGATCATCCTTTTAATCCTCCAGCACTTGCTTTAGGTTCGGAGGGAACTTTTGTTGCAAGAGCAATTGATAAAGAATTAAAGCACATGGGCCAGATAATAACCGAAGCTAATAGTCATAAAGGGACCTCGTTTGTTGAAATTTATCAAAATTGTAATATTTTTAACGATGGTGCATTTGCTAATTTAACAGATAAGGAGCAAAGAGGCTTATCAAGAATATTATTAGAAGACGGCGAGCCAATGATTTTTGGTCCTGAAAATAATTTAGGTATCATTTTGGATGGTTTTAGACTTAAAGTTGTAGAAATTGGAAAAGATTATTCAGTGGATGATATATTAGTTCATAATGTAAAAGATAAAAACCTAGCTAATTTAATTAGTGAAATGACCTATGATGAAGAACTTCCTGTCCCATTTGGCGTTTTTTATAAAAAAGAAAAATTGACCTATGAAGATATGATGATTGATCAGATTAAAGATAGTATAAAGTTAAAGGGCGAACCTGACCTTCAAGCATTGATTAATGGTCAAGAAACATGGGAAGTCAAATAATTTCTTGAAACTTCTTTTGCTTTAAAAACTATAATTAGTAGCTAGTTGAATTTATGAGTAAAGAAAAAAAATCAAATAAATATCGTATTACTTCTGATTCTATGGGTGAGATGAAAGTACCATCATCTGCAATGTATGGAGCACAAACTCAAAGAGCTGTAAATAATTTTCCAATTAGTGGTATTAAATTTGATTACGATTTTATAACTTCAATTGTTATAATTAAAAGATCAGCCGCTAAAGTGAATTTAAAACTTAAGTTGATTAGCGAAATTAGAGCTAATGCAATTATAAAAGCGTGTGATAAGTTATTATTAGATAAACCTCAAAATCAATTTCCTATCGATATTTTTCAAACAGGCTCTGGAACATCAACAAATATGAATGTCAATGAAGTTCTTGCTACGTTAGCAAATACTTTCATTACAGATAAAAATAATTTGATTCATCCAAATGACCATATTAATATGGGACAGTCAAGTAATGATGTTATCCCGACAGCTATTCATGTTTCAAGTTTAATTGCTGTAGAAGAAAAATTACTTCCTGCGTTAGTTAAAATAGAATCAGAGTTATCTTTAAAAGTTAAAGAATTTGATAAGGTTTTAAAAATTGGTAGAACACATTTACAAGATGCTACTCCAATGACTCTTGGGCAAGAATTTTCAGGATATCAATCAATAGTAAAAAATAGCTTAGCTCAAATTAAACAAAGTAAAAAATTGTTATCTAATTTGGCTCAAGGTGGGACAGCTGTTGGAACGGGAATAAATACACATAAAAAATTTGGATTATTAATTGCAGATGAAATTTCAAAATATACAAATATTAAATTCTTTAAAACAAAAAATCATTTTGAAGCACAATCTGCTCAAAATAGTGTAGTAGAATTTTCAGGTTCATTAAAAACTCTAGCAGTTGGATTAAATAAGATTGCTAATGATATTCGTTGGTTAGGTTCAGGTCCAAGATCAGGTATTGGAGAGTTAACAATTCCTGCTGTACAGCCTGGGTCTTCAATAATGCCAGGTAAAGTTAATCCCGTTATATGTGAGTCGATGATACAAGTATGTTCGCAAGTTATTGCAAATGATATGGCTATAAGCTTAGGTGGTCTAGGAAGCGTTTTTGAGTTAAACCTAATGCTTCCACTAATAGCACATAACATATTATTTTCAATTAATATCTTATCAAATTCAGTTAATGTTTTTGTTGAAAAGCTTTTAGTTGATATCAAAGCTAACTCAGAAAAGTGTGAAGGCTATATTGAAGGTAGCCTAGCAATGTGTACTTCACTAGTTCCTGAAATAGGCTATGATAAGTCTGCTCAAATTGCATATGAAGCATTCAAGAAAAACAAAACAATCAAGCAGGTTTTAAAAGATAATAAGGTTTTATCAGATAAAAAAATTGAGAAATTATTAGATCCCAAATTGATGATTAAGCCAAAATAATTTCTTTTGGATAATTTGGAACAGAATAAAGTTTCTTGGAAAAGAGTTTTTTTAAATACGTTTCTCTTTTGTTTTGGTTCTCTGATTTGTCTTATAATATACCTTTTATTTATTTCTAGAGATCTTCCTTCTTTGGATGAGCTGCAAAAATTTAATCCAGATCAAGTTTCAAAAATAATATCTTCTGATGGCAAAGTTCTGAAAAAATTATATGTTGCTAAAAGAGATATGGTTAGTATAAATGTAATCCCAGAAAATCTAAGAAATGCCTTACTTTCAATGGAAGATAGGGATTTTTATAACCATAATGGAATTAATATAAAGGGTATTATAAGAGCTGTTATAGTTGATATTGTTAATTTAAGTGCAAAGCAAGGAGCGAGTACATTAACACAGCAATTAGCAAGAACGATGTATGAATCTATTGGAATGGAAAGATCTATTTTAAGAAAAATAAAAGAATTTATAACAGCAATTAAAATTGAACAAACCTACACAAAATCAGAAATATTAGAGCTTTATTTAAATTCTGTTTATTTTGGTCATGGAACTTATGGTGTGCAATCTGCATCTATATATTATTTTAGTAAAGATGCTTCAGAATTATCATTAATTGAATCTTCTCTCCTTGTAGGATTGTTACCTGCACCTGCAATATACAGTCCTATTAAATATCCCGAAAGAGCCGAAAGACGTAAAAACCTTGTTATTAAAGTCATGAATGATTTAAAATTTATTAGCGACGCTCAATATCAAGAGGCTAAAAATGAATTAATTGAAATAAGTAAATATGATTATGATAGTAGTCCTGCTCCTCATTTTTCGGAATATGTTAGAAGAGAATTAGAAAAAGTCGATTCAGATTTAGGTATAAATTTGTATAAAGATGGATTGAATATTCATACCACTCTTGATAGCAGAATTCAGTCTATATTAACAAGTGCATTTAATGAAACTATGATAAAAAATCAAAAGATTTTTAATAGAGATCTATTAAATAATAAAGAGAGACTAGATTACGTTTCTAGAAAAAATAATATTTCGGTTGACTCATTAAAAAATATTTTAAAAAACAATCTTGAAATTCCACCTAAACTAAGAAAGCAATTACTGGTTCAGGGTTCTGCCGTTGTTATCGATCCTATGCATGGAAGTATCCTTGGTATGATTGGTGGTAGAACTGAAAAAGAATATTTAGATCATTTTAATAGAGCAAATCAAGCTAAACGTCAACCCGGCTCAGTATTTAAACCATTTATATATTTATCAGCGATTGAAAATGGTTATACTCCATGTACACAATTATTAAATCAACCTCTTGTTTTTTTTATAGATGATACAACTAGGTGGAATCCTCAAAATCACGATGGTTCAACAGGTTTATTGACAACTTTAAGAGATGGGATGAAAAAATCATTAAATTTAATTTCTGTTAGAGTGGTTCAAGAGTTAATTAGTCCCAATGATGTTAAAAAAACATCAGAAAGATTGGGAATTTCAACAAATATTAGACCGGTTGATGCAATTGCACTTGGTGTATCAGAAGTATACCCTTTAAATATAACTATGTCATATTCAGCAATTGCAAATAATGGTATACTAAATCAACCATTGGCAGTTAATTTAATTAAAGATAATAATGATTTAACGATTAAAGAATTTTCTTCAGAATCTACTGAAGTTGCAGATCAGAAAGAAATTTTTTTACTAAGAGATATGATGAAGTCAGTTATTGATAATGGAACAGGTGGATCTTTAAGGTGGAAATATAAATTTTATTCCCCAATGGCAGGTAAAACTGGAACAACTAATAGCAAAACAGATGCTTGGTTTATAGGTTTTACTCCATATATAGCAATAGGAATATGGGTTGGTATGGATGATCCTCAAATGAAGTTAGGTGAAAAGCAATATGGATCAACAGCAGCAATGCCTATTTTTGCTAATGCTGTTAAAGAAATATATAATTTAGGTAACTACTATCATTTGGGTAAGATTATTAAAATTAATACAAGAGAAGATTGGGATATCCCAAATGGAATTATTGAGAAAAATATATGCGAAGGTACATGTTGTTTAGGAACCGATTGGTGTGATTCCTATAAAGAATATTTTATTGAAAATAATGTCCCAATAGAAGCATGCCAAGAATATTCTAATCCATTATTTAGATTTAAATAATTTAAAAAATTTAAGTTTAAAATTAAATTTAAAATTCTCACTCGAAATTAATGAATATAAATAAAAGGCTACTATACCTAAGAATATATTAGGTGCCCACATCGATAAAGCAGGATTAAATCTACCTCTATCAGCAAAATCTTCACCAGCAATCAAAAATGACCAATAGATTATAAAAAATAAAATACTGATAGCTATACTAACACTCATATTACTATTTTTTGCCATAATTCCAAGAGGTGTTCCAAGAAGAATAAATATAAAACAGGCAATAGGAATAGAGAATTTCTTATGAACTTCAACACTGTATTTATTTACTTGCTGTTTGAAGTTTTTTATAAGTCTTAAGTTTTTATCTTTTCTTGATACTTGATTATCAATTTGATTTTTAATCATATTAATCATTAGGATATTTTTTTTACTTTTTTTCTCATGTTCTACTAGGAGTTTACTTAATGAATCAATTTTACTATCATTTTGAGTAATAATATTTTTTGAATTGTTTATATTATTTTTATACGATTTTATTTTTTTAGAAAGAGCATTAATGTTTAATTCTCTTTCCTGCCTAACGAGGTTGTTTGATAAATTATATTCAAGTTGATCAAAAGGAATTGCAATTTTATAGATATCAAAATAAGTTTTTCTGTATTCATTATTTGCGAGCTCTTCATGTATGGACCCATTTTCTAAGTTAATAACAATTCCATCTTGGAAGGATTTGAAATTTCCTTTTTCAGCCATTATTGTAGTATGATCTTTTTGAGCTTTATCAAAAATAACTACATTATCAAAAGAGTGGGTATTTAATCTCTTACCAACATAAATAATTTTATCTGA
This sequence comes from uncultured bacterium, assembly GCA_965659495.1. Taxonomy (GTDB): domain Bacteria; phylum Fidelibacterota; class Marinisomatia; order SCGC-AAA003-L08; family D37C17. Next base: position 720 of record CBFHVR010000083.1, on the reverse strand, counting down.
AAAGGAATTTAATAACTGTTCATTAAATTCTATGTCAGGTCTATTCCGGCTGATTTCATGGCTTATTTTTCTAACATTATGGTTCATTTCTGGTAAAATCCATAAGTTAAAAGGAGTAATAAGTGAAAATACTATAAGACCAAATGTCATTGCTGGAATGAGTAGTTTATTCATGCTTATTCCAGAAGCTTTAAATGCTGTTATTTCATTATCTGATGATAACCTGCCAAATGCCATCAAAGTCGCAATTAATATTGACATTGGAATTGCAAGTGATATAATCCATGCTGAATTATAAACTAAAAATTTTAATACAGTTCCTAAAGAAAGCCCTTTACCTAAAAATTTATCCATATTTTTTAAAATAAAATTTGAGAGCAAAACAAATATTAGTATGAATAAAGAACTGGCAAATGGTATTACTAATTCTTTTATAATATATCTATTTATTATTTTGTTCATAGGTCTATGTATTAAATATAATACCGAAATAATATTAATTATTATTTATAATTAAATTAAAAATGTTATATATTTTACGTCTGTATTTTTTGACAATTTTTCGAGGTGTAGCGTAGCCCGGTTAGCGCACCTGCTTTGGGAGCAGGGGGTCGCAGGTTCAAATCCTGCCACCTCGACAACACAACTTAAAACCCCTTCTATCTGGAGGGGTTTTTATTTACCTCAATTTATTCAAGCATTATCATAATTACTCAAATA
>CBFHVR010000082.1:0-29435 GCA_965659495.1 uncultured bacterium | reverse complement strand
AAAACTATACTGATGATTATATATTTAGTGAAGAAGATAAAAAAATACTACAGTTTTCTTCTGACCAAATTGCTATGGCAATTAAAAGAAAAAAAGATGATATTAAAATACACAAACAAGCACATTATGATGATCTAACAGGACTAACCAATAAAGCTTTATTTCATGATAGGCTTGACCAAGCGATACATACTTCAGAGAGAAAAGATGAAGTTCTAGCAGTTTTATTTATTGATTTAGATAATTTTAAATATGTTAATGATTCTATGGGTCATTCTGTTGGTGATAAATTGCTTAAAATCATAGGGAATAAACTTATTGAGTCTACCAGAAAAAGTGATACTGTTTCCAGGTGGGGCGGTGATGAATTCACAATACTTCTTTCTAATGTTAAAAGATTATCAGGTCTTTACAAATTGTGCGATAGAATTTTAAATACACATTTAAATAATATTATTATTGAAGGTCAAGAACTTCATATAACAGCTAGTATAGGTGTCTCTCTTTTTCCTCAAGATGGTTCTACACCAGATATGTTAATAAAAAATGCTGATGCGGCGATGTACAAATCTAAAGATTTAGGAAAAAATCAATTTCATCTATACAAGCCTGATATGAACGAAGAGGTAATGGAAAGATTAAATGTGGAAACAAATTTATTCAGGGCAATTAAGAACGAAGAGTTTCAAATAGTTTACCAACCGCAACTATCTTTGAAATCGAATAGAATTGTTGGTTTTGAAGCCTTAGTTAGATGGAATCAGCCTGATATGGGAGTTCTTGCTCCATACAAGTTTATACCAATTGCAGAAGAGACAAATCTCATTATACCCTTAGGTGAATGGATAATACGAAAAGTATGTGAACAAGCTAAAAAATGGCACAATATAGGATATAATCTTAATGCTGGAATAAATATTTCAGCAAAACAATTCAACCAAGATAAATTAGTTGATGTAATACAAGATACAATTGACTCAACAGGAATTAATCCTAACTTGATAGAACTTGAGCTAACTGAGAGTATTATAATGAAGGATGTAAAGAGGACACTTAAAATTTGTAAAAAACTAAAGAAAATGGGTGTTATTATATCTGTTGATGATTTTGGAACAGGTTACTCATCGCTTAGCTACCTTAAAGATTTTCCTATTGATAAGCTAAAAATTGATCAATCTTTTATTTCCAATCTTGCTGATCACGATGGTGACGATGCTAAAATAGCAAATCTTGTAATAGATTTAGGTCATAAACTCGGATTAGAAGTAATAGCAGAAGGAGTTGAAACCCAAAATCAAATAGATTTTTTAAGAAAATATGCTTGTGATGAAATACAAGGTTTTATACTTAGTAAGCCATTAGAAATTAATGAATTTGAAAAACTTGTAAGAGAACACTCTAAATAATATTTGATATAACTTTCTCAATTTCCTCAATTGTTTCTGACCTCATAACTTCTTTTCTGTATAATGACGAATCTTTAAAACCTTTTAAATAATAACTAAGATGTTTTTTTGATAAATTAATAACAACTTTATCATTTTTGAATTTTTTTAATAGATATACATGTTCATTACACGTTTCTATTATTTCTTTCATTGTAGTTTTTTTTATTTCATTTGATTTAAGAAAATTTAATATATCTCTAAAAATCCATGGATTTCCCAAGCAACCTCTACCAATCATTACACCATCACAGTTTGATATTTCTATGATTTTCTTATAATCGTCTACTGATGTAATATCACCATTTCCTATAATTGGTATATTTTTAACGGTATTTTTCAAATCTCCAATTAACTCCCAATTAGCCTCGCCTTTATACATTTGTTTTGATGTTCTTGCATGAAGGGTAATTGCTTTAATACCAGACTCTTCTAGTAAAACTCCAGCATCTTTAATAATAATATTATTGTAATCCCAACCTGCTCTCATCTTAACTGTAACAGGAATCTCCGGAACTGCCAATACGGTTTTTTCAGCAATCTCTTGCATTAATTTTAAATTTTTTAATGCCGCAGAACCTCCTCCTTTTTTCGTTACTTTAGGAACAGGACATCCGAAGTTAATGTCTATAATATCTGGTTTAAACTTACTATATATATTAAAAGCAGAATTACAAACAGTATCTGGGTCATTACCAAAAATCTGAACACCTATTGGACGTTCTATTTCTTCAAATTTGACCATATTTAATGTCTTGACGTTTTCTCTTATAATACCATCAGCACTAACAAACTCAGTATAAACTATAGATGCACCAAATTTTTTGCATATTATTCTAAATGGTTGATCGGTAACACCTGACATAGGTGCTAAGAATAATGGATGTTTGATATTAATATTTCCTATTTTCATATTATTAATATATTTATATATATATAATTAATTAATATATAATATGGAAATTTTACAAAAATTAGGTTCACTTCCAATCTTTTTGCTTATGTTTGTCGTTATTTATTTTTTAATGATACGGCCTCAATCTATCCAACAAAAGAATCACCAGAACATGCTTTCAAATTTAAAAAAGGGTGATAAAATTTTAACAAGAGGTGGAATTATTGGAAAGATTATAGACTTTCAAGGTAAAAATAATAATATCGTTGTTCTAAAGGTTGATGACAATACTAACATAACTGTTTTAAAAAGCTACATTTCTTCAATTCATAGTTAATGAATATTATTTTTTTTTCTAATGGAATTTTCTCATTAAATACAGTTATTGGGCTTATATCTTCTAATCATCATCTTCAAGCAATTGTTACAAATAAAGATAAAAAGAGCGGAAGAGGTCAAAAGCTTAAAGAATCAGTATTAGCTAAGTTTGCAAAAAATAACAATATTCCTGTTTTTAAGGTAAGTGACTTTAATGATAGAAATTTTATTAACTCTTTAGTAAAATTAAAACCTGAACTTTTTATAACAATTTCATATAGAATTCTCCCTGATTATATTTACTTATTGCCTAAGTATGGATCAATTAATATACATACCTCTATACTACCAGAGTATAGGGGCGCTGCACCCATACAAAGATCTTTGATGGATGGAAAAGAATATTTAGGATTATCTTCTTTTTATTTAAATGATAAAATAGATGGAGGAGATATTATTAATAATAAAAAAATTATAATAAATAATAAAATAACATATGGTCAAGCATATGAACTTTTATCAAAAAAATCTGTTTCTTTCACTTTGGAAACAGTTAATAAAATTAAAAAAGGCTTTATTGGTATTAAGCAAGAACACAAAAAAACTTCATATGCAAAAAAAATAATTAAAAGTGACTATCTAATAGATCTTGATAATGATTCGAAAATTGTACACGATAAAATAAGAGCTTTAACTCCACCTGGTTGCTTTATTTATTTTAATAAGAGAAAAGTAAAACTATTAAATACGTTTTTTGTTACTGAAATCTTACCTCTAGGCTCCTATACATTTAAAGATAATAAGCTTATTATTGGATGCAAGAAGGGTTCTTTAGAAGTTGCCAATATTCAATTTGAAGGAAAAAAAGTTATCGACTCAAATGATTTTAGCAATATGAACGTTAATAAAAATCTAATTTTCAGCTCAGTTTTATGAAAACTATTTATAAATACATAGTTTCTTTTTCTTTTTTTTTAATAGTCGGTTTATTTCTACTGGATAACGTGTTTTTATCCCTTTATGTAAATAAAAATAAAGATATATATTTACCTGATGTAAGGTTTATTGATTATGAAATTGCAAAAAAAAATCTTTTAGAAATGGGTTTTGTTGTTGAGGTTTTATTTAGTGATTATGACCCAGAAAATACACCTGGAAATGTTATAAAAATTTCACCAAGACCTTTTTCAAAATTAAAGAAAGGAAGAATAGTAAAACTAACAGCTGCAAGTGATAAAAATGATATAACATTAGAAGATTTCAGTAATGTTTCACTAAGAAATGCTAAGTTAATACTAAATCGCCTAGATTTAAGAATAGATACTTTAATATATGAATATAATAATACCGTAAAAAAGAATAATATTATAACGCAATATCCTAAGCCATCAAAACTAATTAAATCAAATGATATGGTCACATTTGTTGTTAGTCAAGGCGATCCACCTAATTATTATGTAACGCCAAATCTTATAAACTTGAATTTAAATAAAGCTAAAGAAAAGATTTCCAGAGCTGGGTTGATTTTAGGTAATATTGATTATGAGTATTCAAACGATTTTTTAAATAATACTGTTCTAGAGCAAGATAAAACACCTGGAATGAAGCTATCTTTTCCAGCAAGAATTAATTTAATAGTAAGCAAGGACAATAAATAATGAAAAATAGAATAATATCTCCATCGTTACTTTCTGCAAATTTCACTCGTTTGAGTGAAGATATAAAGATAGTTGAAGATGCGGGTGTAAGTCGTCTTCACCTAGATGTAATGGATGGACATTTTGTTCCAAATCTTACTTTTGGTCCATTTATAATTAATGATATAAGGAAAATAACAAATTCTCATTTAGAAACACATTTAATGATTACTAATCCTCGTAGATATTTCGATGATTATATAGATGCTGGGTCTGATACTTTAATCTTTCATTTTGAAGCATCTGATGATATTAATGCTGATTTAAAGTATATACAAAAAAGAGGCGTTAAAGCTGGTATAGCTATAAATCCAGATTCAGACTATAAAAAGCTTCTTGATTACACAGAGTTTCTAGATTATATATTAATCATGTCCGTATTTCCTGGTTTTGGTGGTCAATCTTTTATAGAATCAACATTAGATTCTATGAAATTTTTAAAAGATAATACTAAGAATTCAAATATTTTAATTGGAGTTGATGGGGGAGTAAATTTATCTACAATTGATAAAGTTTATGACACTGACATCGATGTTACAATAGTAGGTTCTGGACTTTATGGTGCTAAAAATATTAAGAGAAGATACAACAAGCTAGTGCTTAATGATCAATAAAACACTTTCTTACAACAACGAAGTCTATAGAAAAATTATCCACCTCGGATCACTAATATTTCCACTTTTGTATTTTTTTATGAATTATAATATTTTTATAATTCTCATTTTAACATCAACTTTATTTATGCTTATTTTAAATGCAAATTATAATTATATCATTAATATGCTTCCTGAAAAAATTAATATTAACTTTATTATTAGAAAGAATGAGTATAAATCATTATGGAGTGCATCTTTAATGATGATATCTTTTGTAATAATAACATTAGTATTTCCAAAAAATATAGTTTTGCTTTCAATGATAGTCACATCGGTATCTGATCCTGTTGCTGGATTATTTGGTATGCAATATGGAGAAATTAAACTTTTCAACAATAAAACTCTCGAAGGTAGTTTCTCTTTTATCATTTCAACTTTTTTAATTACACTTTTCTATTTTCAAACTTTTAATATTTTGCTATTTATCATATGTTTCTTAATATCATTTAACGAACTGATTACTCCTATGAAATATGATAATTTTACTATTCCTATAGTTTCTTCAATTCTGTTTCTAACCTATTCTTTAATAAAATGAGTTTTTTAGCCGGTATATATTTGTGGTTTTTACCTTTTACCTTGATTCCAATAATCTTTCATTTTTTAAAGAAAAGAAATTATAAGAATATAAAATTCAGTACAACACGTTTTTTAATAGATATGAAAGAAGATTCTTTAAAAAAAATTAATTTAATTAATATTCTATTGTTAATTATAAGAACATTAATAATTCTATTTTTAATACTTATGATATCTAAACCTATTTTTAATAGTTATAATAGAGATTTTGGTAATGCTGAAGATACGATGGTACTAATTCTTGTAGACGATTCTTATTCTAATTATAATTTCTTGAATGATAATTTATCTTCAATTTCAAATAAAATCATGAATAACTATGATGAAAATAGCTATATATCTATTAGAGGATTAAGCGGAAAAGAGTATGTGCCTTTAGAAAAGATTAAAGAGAATAAAACTTTAGGAAGATTTAATATTTATAATTTTGCTAGCTATGAAATAACCAACAAAAACTTCTCATTTAATTCTTCAATCGATAATTTCATAAACAAAGATTTATATATAATAACTGATTTAGATAATTATATTTTTAAAGATATTGAGAAAATTGATTTGTCAAAATGGAATATTTTTATTTATGAGCATAATCAAATTAATCACCCAATTATTTTAAGTGATCTATCTTCTAATGAAAATATAATTGTTAATAATAATATTATATCTTTTTTTATTACTAGTACCAATTTGACAGATAAAAAATATAATAATATCGATATAGAGCTTTTTTTAAATAATATTAAAGTTTCAGATAACACAATAGACTTTAAACCAAATGAATCTAAAAAGGTTGAATTCCAAACTTCCTTTCCAGATAAAGACATCTATAATTGCTATTTTAAAATAAACGATTACAAGTATTATTTTAATATTAATGTAGATTCCGATAAAAATATAGCTCTAATTTTCTCAGATATTGAAGATATAACGTATGTAAAGAATGCTTTAAATGCGTATAGTGATTTCTATGAAAATCTAACAATTGATGAATTCTTTTCTGAAAATTTTCTATATACTAATAATAAATATAGTTCTATAATAAAATTTGGCACTTCAGACTTAAATAAGAACTTAATAGCAAATATTTTCTACAAAACATCCAAATTAATAGTAGTGCCATCACAATCTTTCTATCTATCTGATTTACGCTTTTTCTTTAATGATATTTCTATATCTAACAAAGATCAGAAGACTATCACACATGGAAATTTAATAGTTAATAAAAACTATAAAAACAGTTCAGAAATAGATTTAATTTTTAAAAGAAATATATCTGATATTAAAATAAATAAATATTTTAATCTTGAATCATCACCGTACTCAAAGCTTTACATTAATAGTCAAAAATCACTTTTGAATGAATATACATCTGATAACAATAGTCTTTCATTATTATCAATTCCACTTAATATTAATTCATCAACTTTGCCATTAAGTGCTTCTTTTATTCCATTTCTTAACTACCTTCTAAAACTTACTGACTTTAGTAAATACAATTACATAAATGATGAAATATACATTGATGAAATTTACAAGGAACAAATAATTACTCATTACAACAATGACGTTAGTTATAAATATAATAATGGGTATTTTAAGGATAATTCATTTCGTATTAAAAAACCTGGTTTTCATAAACTTTATGTTAATGGATCTGTAATAAAAAATATTGCAGCCAATATTAAATTATCTGAGCTTAATACAGAAAAGGAAGACAAAAAGTTACTAAATGATAAATTAAATGGAATTATTATAATTGATTCTGTTAAAGATATAGAAAATAAATTAAGATCAATTATAACAGGTATTCATTTATGGAAATACTTACTTTATGGAATTTTGATATTATTAATTCTCGAAATGTATATATCAAATATATATTTGTATAAAAAAAATGATTAAATCTTTACTCCTTTCTTTGTCACTTCCATCAACAAATCAAGATGATTTGAAAGAAGAAGTTGAAGAAATGAAAAGGCTAGCAAACACTCTTGGTTTTTCTATTGAAAATACTTCTATTCAAAACAAAAATAATATAGATTCAGCTACCTTCTTTGGAAAAGGTAAAATTCAAAGTACAGTAAATCAATGCAAAGAGTTAAATATTAATACGATTTTTATTAATAATGAAATTGACCCAGGTCATTATAAAAGAATTCAAAAAATTGCTGGAAAATCAATATTTATCATTGATAGAACTAAGCTTATTCTTGACATATTTACAAAGCATGCAAAAACGATTGAATCTAAAAAACAAATACAGTTAGCCTCAGTTCAATACATGATGCCTCGATTAATAGGACAATGGACACACCTAGAAAGACAAATGGGTGGTGTTGGAACTAGAGGAGGTCCTGGAGAAAAACAAATTGAGATTGATAGAAGATTACTTAGAAGCGACATAACAAAGCTTAAAAAAGATCTATCCCAAATTGAAAAACAAAGAACAACCCAGAGAAAATCAAGAAAAAATATTTACAAGGTAGCCCTAGTTGGTTATACAAATGCGGGGAAGTCATCAATTTTTAAAAATTTAAGCGGTTATAAAACCTACATTAAAGATGAACTTTTTGCTACGCTCGATACTACAACTAAAAATATATCTTTAGATGATAAAACAAAAATTCTATTGAGCGATACTGTTGGTTTTTTAAGAAATTTACCCACAGATTTAATAGCATCGTTTAGATCTACATTAGGAGAAATAAAAGATGCGAATTTACTATTAAAAATTATTGACATTAGTTCAACCGATATTGAGGGTCATGTTTCAACTATAGATGACACTCTAAAGATACTAGAGTGTAATTCAAAAAAATCACTCACTGTTTTTAATAAAATTGATAAAATAGATAATAATAAAATTTTTCAACAACTTAAAAGTAAATATAAAAACGCTATTTTTATATCATCTTTAGATAAGTTAAATATTAATGTTTTAATAAATGAAATAATTGAAACTCTAAATAAAGACTTAAAGCTATATAAGATAAAATTAAATTATAAGAATCAATCAGTTGTTGACTATATATATACAAATACACAGGTTTTGAGTAGGGAGAACACATATGACTGTATTAATATTTCTTACAGGTCAGGTAGAGGTGTTCATAACAAAATAAAAAAAATGAAAGATAATCTGTGAGAGTAATTTTCAGATGACCTTTAATATAGGTACAGTGGGTAACTCCTCCATAATCGCAAGTTTCCTTCAATTATATAAAATACAACAAGGCCTACTTTTGAATAAGGCAAGTAAGAAACCCTATTTATAAGCTGAAAGTTCTGAAAATTACATACCCTCACAGATAAATAAACTTAAAAATTAAATTATATAATTACATAATAAAAATTTAAATTTAAATGTTCAATTAATAAAGATTTAGGATAATATGCAAGGATACTACAGATTTCCAACAATTCATAAAAATAAGATTGCATTTGTAAGCGATGATGACTTATGGATTAGCGATCTAAACAAATTAGATGCCTACAGATTAACAACAAATATTTCTAGTGTATCAACTCCTAAATTTTCCCCTGATGGAAAATATATCGCTTATGTTGGCCTTGAAGATGGAAATACTGAGGTATATATAATTCCATCCGAAGGTGGTATCTCTAAAAGAGTTACGTTTGAAGGTTCTTATATTAGTAAAATATGTTTATGGTCTGATGAGGGTATAATATATGCATCTGATTTATATAAACCATTTAGCCGAATATCAGATTTGAGATTATTCAACATTAATACATACAAAACATCAGCTCTAAATTTTGGAATAGCTTCAAATATTGCAATAAATAGTTCATTTACTGTTATTGGAAGAAACACTCAAGAGCCTGCAAGGTGGAAAAGATATAAAGGAGGCACTGCTGGGGAGCTTTGGATAGATCATAATAAAAATAATTTTACAAAACTAATAGACATTGAAGGTAATCTTGCATGTCCACTAATAATTAAAAAAAGAATTTATTTCATTTCAGACCACGAAGGCATAGGTAACATATATTCTTGTTTAAAAAATGGTAAATCATTACAAAAACATACAAATCATAAAAACTACTATGCTAGGAATGCATCCTCCGATACATCTAAAATTATATATCATTGTGGTAGCAGAATATTTGTCTATGATACCAATAATGACACCCTTAAAAAAATAAATATAAAGTATAATAATAGCAATGTAGATACTGGAAGAAAATTCTCATACCCTGGGTCTTATCTTAGTCATTCATCTTTATCTAATAATGCAAACTATCTAAATGTAATAACTAGAGGTAAGTCATTTATTTTAGGCTGCTGGGATGGACCTTCTATTCAATATGGAAAATTAAATAGCGTTAGATACAAACATCCAATTCAATTTAGTAACAACAAAAAATTATTACTTTGTTCTGATGAAAAAAATACTGAACATTTTGAAGTATACAACATTGAAAATTCAAAATTATTAAAATCTTATAAAAGAGATTTAGGTCGAATACTAGAAATTAAGAAATCTCCAATAACCGATCATGTATGTTTTGTTAACCATAAACATGAACTCCATAGTTTTGATATTAAGAAAAATAAATACATAAAGATTGACCATAGCTCTAATCATCCTATAGATTTCAATTGGTCACCTGATGGAAAGTTTATAGCATATTCTTGCTCACTTACTAGCAGAAGATCAGTAATTAAAATATACAGTTTTACAAGCAAAAAATCTTATAAGGTTTCTGATGCTATAAATCAAGATTATGCACCAACTTTTGATAATACCGGTAAGTATTTAGCTTTTATTTCTAAAAGAACATTTAATCCTGTATATGATAGCATACAGTTTGATTTAAATTTTACTCAATCTGAAAAACCATATATATTGACATTAGATAGTAGTTCAAATTCGCCCTTTATCAAGGAAGTTCTTGTTAAAAAAGATAAAAAAGTTAAGGATAAGAAAAAGCCTAATAAAGTTAAAGTTAAAATCGATTTTAAAGGTATTAAAGATAGAATAATGCAAATACCAATTAAAGAGTCTTCCCTTGATGATTCTATTGGTTTTATAGATAATAAATTATTTTATATGAAATGGCCAGTAATGGGATCAAGAGAAGATGGTTGGTATTCAATGGAAGACTCACCTAAGGCAACTATTTTTTACTATGATTTAAATAATTTGGAAGAGAAGGTATTTTATTCTGGTGCATCCTCTTTTGATATTGATCTTGAATCATCACAAATACTAGTAAGATGTGATAATACACTAACTGTTCTTTCTACTAAATCTATACCAAGCAAGGATATTGTTTCTAAAAATGAGTTTTCAAAAAATACAGGTAAAATAAATTTATCGAGAATAAATCTTAGTATTGACATAAAATCTGAATGGAAACAAATGTTTTCAGAAGCATGGAGATTGCAAAGAGATTATTTTTGGACAGAAGACATGTCTGGAATTAATTGGCAAAAAATTTATAAACGTTATTTTAAGTTAATTGATAAGGTAAGTACAAGAAGTGAATTTTCTGATTTAATATGGGAAATGCAAGGAGAACTTGGAACATCTCATTGCTATGAATTTGGTGGTGACTATAAACCTACTAGAAGATACAATACAGGATTATTATCTGCTAATTTTCAATACCTTGATAAATTTAAAGCGTATAAAATTAACAATATTGCAAAAGGTGATTTATGGGATTATTATGCATCGCCACTATTAAGGCCAGGGTTAAATATCAATAATGGCGATATTTTGTTTAGTATTAATAATATAAAGCTTAGCAAATCAACCTCTCCTGGTGAACTATTAGTTAATCAAACTAATAAAGAAGTTCAACTAACCGTAGGTAACAACAAGGGTATGAAAAAGAGAAAAGTTATTGTCAAACCAAATTCTTCTGATACTCATATCTATTACAGGGACTGGGTGGAAAAAAACAGGGAATATGTTCATAAAAAATCTAAAGGAAAAGTTGGATATGTACACATTCCAGATATGGGTGCTGATGGATTTGCTGAATTTCATAGGTATTTTTTAACTGAGATTGTTTACGATGGTTTAATAGTAGATGTAAGATATAATGGAGGAGGTCATGTCTCACAATTGCTATTAAGTAAATTAGCAAAAAAACGTATTGGCTATGATATGACAAGATGGATGGGCGTAGAACCATATCCTTCTGAATCTCCAGCTGGACCCATGGTTGCTATTACTAATGAGTATGCAGGTTCTGATGGTGATATTTTCTCTCACTCATGGAAACTTTTAAATTTAGGTAAATTAATTGGTAAGAGGACATGGGGTGGAGTTATTGGAATATGGCCAAGAAATGCATTGGTTGATGGTACCTTAACTACCCAGCCTGAATTTTCATTTTGGTTTAAAGACGTTGGTTGGAATGTAGAGAATTACGGAACAGATGTTGATATAGAAATTAATGATACACCTCAAGATTTCCGTAAAAATATTGATAAACAATTAGATGAAGCTTTATCTGTTGTATTGAAAGATTTAAAAAAACCAAATGCATTGCTTAAAGCGAATCTAAAGAACAAACCGAGCTTAAAACTTCCTTAAATGGTCTATCTTATCATTCAAACAAGTACAGATAGCTTATCTACAGCTAAAACTATTGCCAAAGAAATAGTAGACACTAATTTATCTCCATGCGTACATATAATCAATACTCCTAACGTAATGTACAAATGGGAGGGAAAGACTATTTCAACTAAAGAGTACATTATTCAGGTTAAATCTAACGATTTAGTTAAAAAGAAAACAATTTCTCTTATTAAAAAACTGCATAATTATAATAACCCTGAGTTATTTTCAAAAAAAATTAATTTAGAATCAGATGAATATGAAAAATGGTTTAATAAAGAAATGGGATTTTAATGTTTTATAAAGGTGATAAGTCAAAACTATTTATTACAAAGGATAGAGAATTAAATAAAACTCCTATATTATTTATTCATGGATTTATGGGTAGTTCAAAATCATGGAAGTCAATTAGAAACGAGCTTGATTATCCTTCGTTGGCGATAGATATCCCTGGTCATGGAAAAAGTGTTTTTAATGATTTAAATAAAGATTTTTATTTTAAAGATTTTGCTAATGAACTGTATTTATCTCTTCTTGATTTAGATATTAAAAAAATTCATATCTGCGGATACTCTTTAGGTGCACGATTAGCATTAGCTTTTTCAGCTATTTATCCTAAGATAATTTCAACTTTAATTCTTGAAAGTGGCACTGTAGGACTATCTGAAATTGAGGAAAAAGAAGATCGTAAAAGTACAGATTTAAATAAATCGATCAGAATTAAAGAAAATCTTAATGAGTTTGTTAGTGATTGGGAAAAACTTGACCTATTTACATACCAGCTTCAAAGAAATAAGGAAGAGTATGCAAAACAAAAAGAAATTAGGTTAAATCACGATAAAAATCAACTTTCAAAATCGCTAAATGTATTTAGCCTTGGTAACATGCCTTATTTATTGAATAGTTACACAAAATTACTTTTCCCAATAATTATTGTTAATGGTAAGGATGATAGAAAGTTTATAAAAGAAGGAAGAATAATGTTAAATGCAAACCATAAGTCAAAACAGTATATAATTGATAATGCTGGTCATAACGTTCATTTAGAGAATCCCTCGCTTTTTATACAAACGTTATCACCATATTTTAAAGAAGAAGAATCATTAACTTAAAGCTTTACTTTATATGAAAATAAATCAATTATTAGACTCAATATTCTTTCCGCGTAAAAGTGATTATCCGAAAGATGAAAAAGATCACTTGGTTGTTGTTGGGCAAAACATAAATGTTGGAATTCGTATGTACATTAATAGCAATGATAGTCCTACAATTCTGTTTTTTCATGCGAATGCAGAAATTACTAATGAATATGAAGATATAGCAGAAATGTACAATAAGTTTAATATTAATTTTATTGTATGCGGCTACAGGGGCTACGGTTTATCTGATGGTAAACCAAATAAGGATTCTTCTCTAGCTGATTCACTTATTATATTTGATTATGTAAAGAATCATTTATCTGAATTAAAAAATCAAAATAAATTAATAGTTATGGGCAGATCTCTGGGTAGCACTTCTGCATGTCATATTATGTTAAATAAGCAAGATAGTATTGACGGTGCTATAATAGATAGTGGTTTTGCAACAGAATATCCATTTCTTATGAGGTATGGTGTCAATCCAGAAGATATAAATTTTGATTTGTCTGATGGTTTTGACAATCTTAAAAAAATAAAATTATTTAAAAAACCATTTTTAATTATTCACGCTGATATGGATGAAATCATACCGTTTAGTCAAGCTGATATTATGTTTGTAGAGTCAGGATCATATAAAAAAGATTTATTTAAAGTAAATGGTGCTGGTCACAATAATGTAATATCTATCGCCAGAGATCACTTTTTCGATAAAATAAGAGATTTTATTGAATCAGTTTAAGTATATATTTCTACTTCTTATTTCTTTATTCCTATGCTCATCATCTATCAATGAAAATAGTATATCCCTAGGAAGAGATAATGACCCTAGAGTTTTATCAGATATATCAAAATATAGTCTTTTTTATAAAAAGGCAATGTGGACTATGCTATCTTGGTTTGGACCTAGAAATATATCATCATTAGCATACCCTAAATCAGTATCTTATTTTAATTCAACAAACATGGTTGCATTAACGATAGATGATGGATTTTGTGGAAAAGATAATCCTAATGGAGATATGACATTCGAAGTAATAAAATTACTTGAAAAGTATAATGCAAAAGCAACTTTTTTTATTACAGGATCACATACCTACAATACATCAAACAAAGATATTAGTTTCTTGTTATCTAAAGGACACGAAATAGCTAATCATAATATGTATGATATCCCTTATAAAAACATTAATCCAAGTGACTTTGAAGATGATTTATTGAAAACAAATACTATACTTGAAAAATTTACTGAAAATATATCAAATTGGTATAGAGCTCCTCATGCTTCTATATCTGACAGTATGCACATAATTTTAGATAAATATAATTTAACGCATGTGATTGGCGATGTTTTTGCTAATGATACATCAATACCAGATCCAGATTGGATATCACAATTTTTACTTAAAAATGTAAAGCCAGGTTCTATTATTATTATTCATATGCCGGAAAAAGGCGTTAGAGAGTGGAACTATCAAGCACTGGAACAACTACTGATTGGATTAAAAGAAAAGAATTTTGAAATTAGTACTCTAACTGATGTTCAGTTAAACAACAATCAATAAATTAATATTTAATTAATTCGATAAAATTTCCATCTAAATCTTTAATATATTTTGAGATAGAGCCATCTCTATGTTTTACTGTACCTGGTTCTTCTTTAATTGATTTATCAAGTATAGCAAAATGTGGAGGATGTTCTGAGTGAGTAACCATTGCTAGCTTAATATTTTTGAATTGAACAAAACCCCAGGTTTCATCAGCATATATAACCTTGCATTTATACTTTTTTGTGTACCAATCAATAGAATCTTTGATGCTTTTTACCTGAATAGCTATATGATCAATTTCTTCTAATTTAGTCATTATTATTTTTCGTATGGAATCCATTTTTTATTACTGTCCTGTTTGAACGAACCTATAAACGAAACACAAGCATCTTCATCCCATTCATGTGGCTCAATCAGTGACATAAAACTCTCATTTTTTTTATTTTTATAAAGGTAGTATGCTCTTCCTACAACAGGTTCGAATAAAATATTGCTATCGTAAATTATTTTGTTCCAGTTTATTTCTCTAAGAAGCAAATCGTACTGCTGTTTAATCTCTTTTAAACGTTCAGTGAAATGGTTTTTTAAAGTAGGAGCTTGAACAGCCTTCCAATCATCAATCTCGTAAACTTTTCCTTCTATATCATCAAACTTTATTATTTTATTATTCATCAATTAACCATAAGTATATTGATATAATATAAATAATTCGTGCATACCGTGCAAGTTTATAACGTTATATCATTAACTAATTAATTCTTACAAGTATTTCATTTCTTCTCATAAAGGGTAATTTCCACGGAGGGTCGTACCTGTTAACCATATATGAAGACTTGGGTGTAATTTTATTAGCTTTAAGATAATCAGACAATTTGTTCTTATAGTGTTTAATTCTCGAATCTGAAGTTAGCCAGCTAAATGATATTACTGCACATTTTCCCATCTCAAATCTTTCAAAAACAATGTCTTGACCATTAGTTCCAGGCATATCAGCAACAGAATCAGCATCGAGCATATAAAATATCATATTATAATTATCCTCATCATCGTATGTTGTAACTGGAGCAGTCATAGGTATTGACTCATTTTTCACATTGCTCCCAAAGATATAAGAAGCAAGCGTTCTAAACATGTTATTATCGTCTTTACTTGATTTAGGAATAGAGGTTCTTGCAATTATATAACTGCTGTACTCTCTTATCTCTATATCATCGTTTGACGATAATAGTTTATAGCTAGGTTCATTGTAATTTTCTGAAAATATCATTGATGTAAATACTATTATTAGTGTTAATTTCATTTTTAATTTTACATATATTTAAATACTTATGAAATTAATAATAATTCTTTTTACCCTTTCGTTTGCACAACATTGGCAGCCATTTCATAGTTATGATCAACAAAAGTATTCACAAACTATAATTAATTATAATCAAATAGATAATTTAGCAGACAATCATATAAACAATAGCCGTTCTACCTTAACACATAAAGTAATTGGATATTTGCCCTACTGGGAATATGAAACATACACAAACATTGATTACTCTCTTATTACTGAAATCAATTATTTTTCAGCTGAGTTAAATGAATTTGGAAATATAACTAACGACCATAACTGGGATAATATAAATTTTATTAATTACGCGCAGGATAGGGGAGTTAAAGTAAAACTATGTGCAACATTATTTAATCCCAACGATTTAGAAATACTCCTAAGCAGTAGTATAAATAGGACAAATGCTATCTACAATCTTGTTAATAAAGTTTTGCTTAGAAATGCAGATGGAATTGATATTGATTTTGAGCTTGTTCCATCAAACCAGAGAGATAACCTGGTTTTATTTATGGAACAATTATCTGATGTATTCCATCAATTTTTAGATGATCCAATAATAACCATGGCAACACCTGCTATTGATTGGTCAAATGCTTGGGATTACAGTGCACTAGCAGAGATTTGTGATGGATTATTTATTATGGGATATAATTATTTCTATAGCGGAAGTGATACTACAGGTCCGGTCAGTCCTTTAGGTGGGTATTTCTATGATATTGACTTTACAGTTAATGATTATTTATCTAAAACGAATTTTCAAACCAATAAACTTATTCTTGGATTACCTTACTACGGTTATGACTGGCCTGTTTCAAGTGGTCTTATATTTTCATCAACTACAGGAAATGGTGATGCAAAAACGTACTCTCAGTGTGAGATGCAATCCCAAGATAATACCATTAATTGGAATAGTCTTTCTAGCGCTGTTTGGTTTTCGTATAATGATACAAATAACTGGAGACAAGTGTGGTACGATGATAGCTTAAGCTTGTCTATAAAATATAACTATGCAAAATCTAAAGAATTATCGGGAGTTGGCATTTGGGCCCTTGGTTATGATAATAACAATCCAAAGATGTGGGGAAGTATTAAAGATCAATTTACTGAATTTCTTTTTGGCGATTTAAATGCTGACATAACAATTAATATTCAAGATGTTATTATATTAGTATTATCTATCACAGAAAGCTCCGAATACACCCCATTAAACGATTTAAATAATGATTTAGTTATAAACATTCAAGATATTATAATCCTTGTAAATCTTATATTAGATAGTTAACGCCCTTTGATTTATATTTAGCTACTAATTAGAAATCAAATTATGATAGAAATACTACTAGTAATATTACTTGTTATTGGGATTGCATTACTTGCTTTGCAGTTTCAACAAAAGAATCAGTCATCAGACAAAAGCTTTTCATCTATAAATGAATCTGTAATACGTTTCCAGTCATCTCTTGATAAGATTGAAAAAATAACTCTAGACCAACTTAGTAAAAATAGAGAAGAGCTAAATAATTCATTAAAAGGAAACAGGGAAGAGCTATCAAAGTCACTGACACAATTTTCTGATTTATTTAATAAAAACATAAAGGATGTCAGAGATACAATAAACAATCAATTGAAAGATATTAGAGATGATAATACTAAGCAATTGGATAAAATGAGAAACACTGTAGATGAAAAACTGCAAAAAACTTTGGAAGAAAAAATTGGTGAATCATTCAATCAGGTAAGAAAACAATTAGATGCTGTTCATAAGGGTCTTGGAGAAATGCAAACGGTTGCAGCAGGTGTCGGTGATCTTAAAAAAGTACTTTCAAATGTTAAAACCAAAGGTGTTTTCGGTGAATATCAATTAGAAAATATTTTAGAACAAATCCTTACTCCAGATCAGTACGGAAAAAATGTTGCCACTAATCCTGATTACAATGGCTCTGTAGAGTTTGCAATTAAAATGCCAGGAAACGATGATGGAACACTATGGCTTCCAATTGACTCAAAGTTTCCAACAGAATCATATGAGGTACTACTAAATCAATATGAAAATGGATCCAAAGAAGAAATAGAATCTGCCAGAAAGCAGCTTATCAGAACAATTGATACGTTTGCAAAAGATATATCAACTAAATATATATCTCCCCCCAATACAACAGATTTTGGCATTATGTTTTTACCAATTGAGGGATTATTTGCTGAGGTTTTAAGAGAGCCAGGTATAATGGAGAAATTAAGACAGAAATATAAAATTGCATTAACTGGCCCAACAACACTTTCAGCTTTGTTAAACAGCCTACAAATGGGCTTTAGAACGCTTCTTGTTCAAGAAAGAAGCAGTGAGGTTTGGAATATTTTATCTGCTGTTAAATCAGAGTTCTCAACATTTGGTAATCACCTATCAAAAGTACAAAACCAATTAAAAACAGCTTCATCTTCTCTTGACTCACTTCAAAGCACAAGAACTAATGCGATGAATAGAAAATTAAGAGATGTTGAGCTTATAGATTCTAAACAAAGTAGTAAGCTACTTGATTTGCCATTAGAAGATGATCAAAATACTTAAAAAATACGGCAGATTATTTTTTACCGTAATCCTTGTATCGTCAATATATTTTATATCAACAATTAAATATATTCCAAAAAAAAATTATAATTACAATGTTACCATTCACAGAGATACTTGGGGTGTTCCTCATATTTATGGCGATAAAGATGAAGATGCTGCATACGGGCTAGCCTATGCTCATGCAGAGGATGATTTCCAAACAATCTTTGATATTTTACTGGCATCAAGAGGAATTTCTGCTTCTATAAATGGTAAAGATAGCGCTCCTGTTGACTACCTTGTAGGCCTATTGAAAATATGGGATAACGTAGAAAGTAAATATTCAACATTATCTCCAAAAATTATTAGTATTTGCAATGCTTATGCTGATGGTATAAATACTTATATAGAAAATAATCCTACTAAAAAATCAATAGAAATTTATCCAATTAAAGGTGAAGATATCATTGCAGGATTTGCGCTTAGAACACCTTTAATGTTTAAGCTTGATTGGTATATAACTGAATTGATGAAAGATAAAAAACCTGATTTCTCTATCTATGCTGATAACTTAACAAAGCATTCAATGCATGGTTCCAATGTAATTGCCTTATCTCCCAAAAGGACCTCAGATAATCATACAAGATTGGCTGTCAATTCACATCAACCATGGGAGGGGCCTGTCACATGGTATGAAGCTCATATCAACAGCAATGAGGGGTGGAATGTTACTGGAGGTTTATTTCCAGGATCACCGGTTGTTCTTAAAGGCTATAATGACAATCTAGGTTGGTCACATACAGTAAATAAACCTGATCTTGTAGATGTTTATGAACTCACACTAAATCCAAATAATAGCAATCAATATTTAATGGATGGTAATTGGCTTGATTTTGATATTTCAAATATACCTATAAAAGTTAAGATTTTTGGACCAATACACTGGACTGTTAATAAAGAGACTTTGCATTCAATCCACGGACCAGTACTAAAAACCAGCCATGGTGTTTATGCCATTAGATATGCAGGAATGGGTTTAATTGGTCAAGTTGAACAATGGTATAAAATGAATAAATCAAATAATTTAAGTGATTTCAAAGATGCCATGAGAATGATGGAAATACCTATGTTCAATACAGTTTATGCAGATAAGAAAGGTGATATTTTCTACGTTTATAATGCTCTTATACCTAAAAGAGACTCAAACTATTCTTGGGACTCCATGATACCTGGTGATAATAGTAAAATAATATGGAATGAGTACTATACATTTGATGAGTTACCGCAGTCAACAAATCCTAAATCAGGATATTTGCAAAACTGTAACAGTACACCTTATAAGGCAACCGTAGGAATTGGTAATCCAGTAAAAAAATTACCGCTAAATACTGGAATAGAAGAATACCAAACAAACAGAGCATTTAGATCAAATGAGCTGTATGGAACAGATAATACAATATCTAAAGAAGAATTTTATGATTATAAATACGATACTTATTATTCAAGAAATTCAGTCATGTCATATGCTAGAGATAGATTTATAAATGAATATAAAACAGAAGATACAAAGATATTAAGCGCGCTAGAAATACTTAAAAATTGGGATTTAGGTAATCAAAAAAGCAATAGAGGAGCAGCTTTAGCTCAACTAACCTTTAAGATAACCTACGATTTAGATGATTTTAAGTATAATTATGATATGTTAAAAAATAGATTCAACGAATCGGTAGATTTTTTAATGACAGAATTTGGAAGGGTAGATGTAGAACTAGGGCAACTTCAAGTATTAAAGAGGGGGAAATTAGAATTACCTCTTGATGGAGGTCCTGATGTTCTTAGAGCAATTTACAGTAAAATGGAAAACAACAGAAAGTTAGCTACAGGCGGTGATTGTTATTTTCAAATGGTGCAGTGGGATACAAACGGTAAAGTATCAGCTGAAAGCATACACCAATATGGTTCTGCTACATTAGATTCTAGTTCAATCCACTATAATGACCAAGCGAAGCTGTTTGCAAACAAAAAAATGAAACCCTCTATTATTAATTTTAATGATTTAAAACCCTATATCGAAAAATCGTACACTCCCTAGTTGTTATATTTTATTACAAATCAATAATGATAAACTTTAAACTTATGTATTAATTTTAAATGCTTGTAAATATAGTTTTATTATGAAAGACAAACATTATACTAAATTAGAAATTGAAAAGTTTGAAAAAGTGTGGAATATTAATTTAATTAATTCAATCACAGGTTTCAAACCTGCTAATCTTATTGCAACTAGATCTTCAAATTCAATAGATAACGTTGCTATTTTTTCTTCTGTTGTTCATCTTGGTTCTAATCCACCATTAATCGGATTCACATTAAGGCCTCAAGATGAGAGGATAACAGACACTTATAAAAATATATCAGATAATTCATTTTACACTATAAATTCAGTTGGAAAAAATTCTTTTAATGTATCACACAAGACATCTAAAAAGTATTTTAAAAACATCTCAGAATTTGATGAACTATCCATTGATAAATTAGAAATAGATGGGTTTAATGCACCCTTTGTCAAGGACAGTCAAATAAAGATAGGACTTAAAAAAGTTGATGAATATTTACTATTAAATAAATGCATACTTATTGTTGGAAGTATAGAACATATTATCATTAACGATAATATTATCGAGAACGATGGAAATATAAATTTTGACAAATCCGATATTGTATGTGTTTCAGGGTTAAACTCTTATCTTAAACCAAAACTACTTAAAAAATTAAAGTACGTTAAGTCCTCAAGCTAATGCTCAAACATAAATTAGATTATAAAATATGCATTACATGCAACAAACCATTTAATTGGAGAAAAAAATGGAGAAATAATTGGGAAAATGTTAAGTATTGTTCAAACAGATGCAGTGGTCGATATTAACTTATGAATAATGCAGCTAAAAAATTGAAGATTGCTATTATAGGAAGTGGAATATCTGGTCTAACATCCGCTTATATTCTAAACAAAAAACACGATATCACAATTTATGAAAAAAATGATTATATAGGAGGTCATACTCATACTCATAAAATACCTGAAAATAATAAGACATTTAATGTTGATTCAGGATTTATTGTCTATAATGAAAACACATATCCAAATTTTATAAGACTTTTAGATTTACTAAATGTAGAAAGACAACACTCAAATATGGGCTTTAGTGTTAAGACATCTTACAAAGATTTTGAATACTCAGGAAATTCTATTGGTTCTATATTTGCAAAAAAATCTAATATGTTTAATCCGTATTTCTTAAACATGCTTAAATCTATACTAAGATTTAACAAAGTGTCAATTAAGGATTTAGATAAAATTGATGCATCAACATCTTTGATAGAGTATCTTAAAAGTAAAAGATTTTCAAGTTATTTTATTAAATACTACATTGTTCCAATGGCAGCAGCAATATGGTCGACAAGCCCTAAAATGATTTTAAAAATGCCAGCACTTTTTTTTATTAAATTTTTTAATAATCATGGTCTTTTGCAAGTTAAAAATAGGCCTCAATGGTGGGTCATTAAAAATGGATCTAAACAATACGTTAAAAAAATTATTAATCAGTTTAATGGTAACATAAATTTAAACACGCCCGTAATAAAAGTTAGTAGGAATGAAAATCAAGTAATTATAAAAACTAAAACTAATTCTGATGTTTTTGATGCCGTAATTTTTGCTACTCATAGCGATCAGTCGCTAAGATTACTACAAGATTATTCAGATGATGAAAAAAATATTCTAAGTAAAATCAAATATCAAAAAAACACTGCTCTTATCCACACAGATACTTCTATATTGCCAAAAAGAAAGAATGCTTGGTCCAGCTGGAACTATTTGTTAAATAAAGATGATGATACTGTTACTTTAACCTATAACATGAATATTCTACAATCCTTAAATGCATCAAAAACTTATTGCGTAACCATAAATGATTGTGACTTGGTTGATAAAGATAAAATAATAAAAAAAATTAACTATGAACATCCTCTTTTTACAAAAGATACTATAGAGTCTCAAAACAATAAAAACCTTATTAATGGAGTTAATAATACCTATTTTTGTGGTGCTTATTGGGGAAATGGTTTTCACGAAGATGGTGTAAATAGTGCACTTGATGTATGTAAACATTTTGGTATGGAGTTATAATATGATTGATAATGCTATATATTCTGGTACCATTAAACACCGTAGATTTACTCCTTTTAAAAGATCTTTTACCTACAATATTTTTATGACTTATTTTGATATTTCTAAGATAGACTCCTTATTTAAAAAATCTTTTTTATGGAATGTAAATAAATATGCTTTAGTTTCTTTCTTTAGAAAAGATTATCATGGTAATCCAAATATCTCACTTGATACAGCGGTTAGAAATACCATTAAAGATAAAACAAAAATAACTATTGATGGCCCTATTAGAATCTTAACACACCTGAGGTATTTTGGATATTGTTTTAATCCTGTTAGTTTCTACTACTGTTTTGATAAAACAGATACTCATGTAAAGCTAATTATGGCTGAGGTTACTAATACTCCATGGAATGAACGTTATTCATATTTTATTACTAACAAAAAAAACAAGTCATTTAAACAAGACCTTAAGAAAAAATTTCATGTAAGTCCCTTTTGGGGAATGGATCATGATTACGAATGGATGTTTACAGAGCCTAAAAATAAATTAAATGTTAGTATGATTAATTTCAAAGAAGCTGAAAAAATATTTCATGTAACTCTAGACTTAAAGACTAAAAAAAATATGACTTTTAGAAATTTAGTTCTTTATACTTTAAAGTATCCATTCTTAACTTTGATGGTGTTTTTAAGGATTCATTTCCAAGCATTAATACTACTAGTGAGGGGCGCTAAATTTTATAATCATCCTAAGTTCGATGAAGGGAATAGCAAGTGAGTACATTTAACGTCAAAGATATTTCAGAAAAAATTTCCAATAAAAAAGGAATTTCATTCTTATCTTCGTTTTTCAAAAAAAATATACTAAGTAAGTTTTCAGAGCTTGAATATGGCTATATGGAAATTATTGATAATGATAAATCCATTAAAGTTGGTAGTATTTCATCTGAATTAAAATGCACTATAACTATAAAGAATAATGATTTTTATGTTTTCCTGGGTTCTGGTGGACTGCTAGGTGCATCTGAAGCCTATGCAGCAGGTCTCTGGGAATGTAATGATTTGGTGTCTTTAACTCAAATCATGGTCCGTAATCAAAAATTAATGTCCAACCTAGATTCTGGTTTTGCTAAGTTTCTTATTCCTATTAATAAGCTAATACACTACACAAAAAGAAATACAATCTTGGGAAGCAAGAAAAACATTCTTGCCCATTATGATTTAGGCAATGATTTTTACGAACTTTGGCTAGATAAAACCATGACATACTCATGTGGATTTTTTGAAAATGATAGCACTACCTTGTACGACGCATCTGTACAGAAACTCGATATGATATGTAAAAAATTAAAGCTTAATAAGGAGGACTCTGTTTTAGAAATTGGGACTGGATGGGGTAGCTTTTCAATACACGCTGCATCAACATATGGGTGCAAGGTTACAACAACAACTATTTCTGATAGTCAATTTGAGTATGCTAGTAATAAGATAAAAAAATTAAAGCTTGATCATTTAATAACCATTGAAAAAAAAGATTACAGGCTTCTTGAGGGAACGTATGATAAAATTGCGTCTATCGAAATGATTGAAGCGGTAGGACATAAAAACGTTCCTGTATTATTTAAAAAGATTTCATCACTGCTTAAAACAGGCGGTCTATTTGCAATGCAAGGAATAACCTATAACGATCAAAAATTTGATACATATAAAAATTCTGTTGACTTTATAAATAAATATATTTTCCCTGGTTCTTGCCTCATATCTATAGCTCAGATATCAGAGACTGTTAAAAATAGCACAAATCTCGATTTTATTGGTCTTGAAGATATTACAAGCCATTATGCTAAAACATTAAATATTTGGAGAAACAATTTTTTAAACAAAACCAAAGAAGTTAAAGATTTAGGATTTCCTGATTCATTCATTCGTCTTTGGGAATTTTATTTTACATATTGTGAAGCTGGTTTTTTAGAAAAAAATATTGGCGATTATCAATTTGTATTTTCTAAACAAATGGAGTATTAAAATAAACGATGATGAATTCTCTTATTAAAATGGCAGAAAACGGTACATTACCAGATTTTTTAATTAAAATAGGTATAAAACGCCTGTGCGAACAACGTCTACACTGGGCAGATAATCTAGGGCCAGAGAAACTTCAAGAACATCATCAATCATGGGTAAATACATTAAAAGAAAGTCCTATCGCATTGGTTCCTGAAAAAGCCAATGAACAGCATTATGAAGTTCCTCCTGCTTTTTTTGATATAGTTTTAGGTAAACATTTAAAGTACAGCTCTGGTTTTTGGAAAAAAGGCTGTAATGATATTGATAAGTCTGAGCTTGACATGCTTGAATTATCTTCAAAAAGAGCTCAATTAGATGATAATATGAAAATACTTGAGCTTGGTTGTGGATGGGGCTCTTTAACACTGTTTATGGCGAGAAAATACCCAAATAGCTCTATAACAGCTGTGAGTAATTCTAATGATCAAAGAAAGTATATCGAAAGTAAATGTGAAAAACTCAAAATAACTAATGTAAAAGTTATTACATGTGATATGAATGATTTTTCAATTGATGACACTTTTGATAGAGTTGTTTCAATAGAAATGTTTGAGCATATGAGGAATTATCAAAAACTTTTAAACAATATTTCAAACTTTTTAAAAGAAGGTGGGAAATTATTTGTTCATATTTTTACGCATCATACAATGGTTTATCCATATGAAGATAATGGCCCTGGCGATTGGATGGCCCGTGAATTTTTCAGCGGTGGGTTGATGCCTTCACACAATCTACTTCTAAATTTTCAAGATAATTTAAACATAGAGTCATCATGGAGGGTCAATGGTACACACTATGAAAAAACCTCTTATGCATGGCTTGAGAAGATGGATAATAATAAAAATGACATTTTAACTATTTTTAATGAAACTTACGGAAAAGATGATGCTAAAATGTGGTTTCAGCGCTGGAGAATATTCTTCTTATCGTGCGCAGTTATGTTTGGACTGAAAAATGGATCTGAATACGGTGTTTCACATTATAGGTTTACAAAATAATATGGAAATTTTAATTATATTTATTATTCATTGGTATTTATCTTTATTTGTTCAGACTTTTTTTCTACATAGATATGCTTCCCATCAAATGTTTAAAATGCATCCTGTAACAGAAAAAGTATTTTTTATATTAACGTGGTTTGCTCAAGGATCATCGTTTCTACATCCAGCAGCTTACGCTCTTATGCACCGTAAACACCATGAGCATAGTGATACTGAAAAAGATCCACATTCTCCATCTTCTTTTAAAAGCTGGATATCATTTATGAATAAAACCCGAAAAGAATATGCTTCATTTATTACAAAAGTAGACAATAACGATTACAGAGATAAATCACTTCCAAGATGGAAGCTTATTGAGAACATTGGTGACACCTACACCAGTAGAACCTTATTTGGATTTTTTTATTTTAGTATTTACTTGATCTATGCTCAGTCTTATTGGCTTTTCCTCCTTGTTCCTGTCCATATTTTAATGGGACCATTACATGGATTTATTGTTAATTGGTTTGGTCACAAACATGGTTATAGAAATTTTGATAAACTTCATGACAATTCCAAAAACACATTATTTATAGATTTTTTAATGCTTGGCGAGCTGTATCAGAACAACCATCATCGCTTTCCAACAAGAAACAATTTCTCATTTAAATGGTATGAAATTGATTTTGGCTACTTAATTGTTAGAGCATTAAATAAAGTTGGCATAATTACGATTATCAAATAATTACTCTTGTAATTAATAGATGCAAAGCGCCATAAATATAATTTTCCCAAATCAACTTTTTAAAAAGTCTTTCATACTTGATAATAATTGTACAACCTATTTAATTGAAGAGTTTCTATTTTTTAATCACTACAACTTTCATAAACAAAAGATTGCTTACCATCGCTCATCAATGAAAAAATATTATGATTATTTGGTATCAAAAGGGATAAAAGTAATTTACATTGATAGCTATGATAAAAAGTCAGATATAAGACATTTTTTATCACAATTAGATAAAAGTATTAATGAAATTAATATTTATAATCCCGTAGATACTTGGCTTTTGAAAAGAATTCAAAGTAATGTAAACAATAGAATCGTAAATATTAAGAAAACTCCGCTCTTTATAAGTACTAATGAAGATTTAAAACAATTCTTTAGAGTAGATAAAAAATCCTTTTCTCATGCTTTTTTCTATAAACAGCAAAGAAATAAACTAAATATACTTATGAACGATACGAATCAACCTTTTGGAGGAAAGTATTCTTTTGATGCTGATAATAGAAAAAAATACCCATCGAAAAAAGTACCTCCTAAGATACCCACGTTCAAATCTGATACATATTGGGATAAAGCTAAAATCTACACTCAAAAATATTTTACAAGTAACCCAGGCCATCTTAGCGATGTTCCACTTTATCCAAATGATCATAATCTATCAAATAAGTGGTTTGATGATTTTCTCATAAATCGTTTTAAAGAGTTTGGTGATTATGAAGATGCAATAGTCAATGATGAAGTCTTTTTAAATCACAGTGTTTTAACCCCAATGTTAAATTCCGGATTAATACTTCCAGAAGAAATAATTACAAAAACGCTTAAATTCACTAAAGAAAATGACATTCCACTAAACTCACTAGAAGGTTTTATTAGACAAATAATAGGGTGGAGGGAATTTATTAGAGGGATGTACGTATCGAAAGGAACGTATTCTAGAAATTTAAATGTCTGGAAATATAAAAGAAAAATACCACAGTCCTTCTATGATGGTACAACAGGCATTCTACCGGTAGATGATGCCATAAAAAAACTTCTAGAAACTGGATATTCGCATCATATCGATAGACTAATGGTTATAGGTAATTTTATGCTTCTATGCCAGTTTGATCCAAACGATGTTTATAAATGGTTTATGGAGCTTTATGTAGATGCGTATGATTGGGTTATGGTTCCAAATGTATATGGTATGAGTCAATTTTCAGATGGAGGACTTTTTGCTACTAAACCTTATATTAGCAGCTCAAACTACATTAAAAAAATGAGTAATTATAAAAATGGACCCTGGTGTGAAACATGGGATGGTCTATATTGGAATTTTATTAGTAATGAATCAAAGTTTTTCTCCTCAAACCCAAGATTATCTATGATGATACGAATTTATGATAAAATGGGTGATGATAAGAAAAATTTACACAAAAAAAACGCTAAGAATTTTTTAAAAAGCTTTAAATTATAAAAAGGAGACATATGTATACATTTTTAACCCTAGTATTATTTTCATTTGCTTTGACTAATACTTACACGGTAGTACCTGAATCTAGCAGCATTGAGTGGATAGGAAGCAAAGTTACAGGTAGCCATAATGGTTTTATAAGCCTTACATCTGGTACGGTTACAATGAAAGACAATAAGATTAAAAAATCTGAATTGTTTGTTGATATGAACAGCATAACCAACATTGATATAAATAGTGAAGGGTCTAGGAATTATCTGGTTAAACATCTTAAAGGAGAAGATTTTTTTGATGTAGAAAATTTCCCTTCTTCTCACATTGCATTTATTCAGTTTAATGAGGATTCAACCAGCACATCATTGACCTGCGACATAACCATAAAAGGAATTACAAATAGAGTTGAATTTCCGGTTGAGATTGCTCTAGAAAATGAAACTGCTGTTGCAAAAGGGAGTGTTGTTGTTGATAGGACAAAACATAACATTAAATACAAGTCTAAAACATTTTTTAAGGAGATTGGTGATAAATTCATCTACGATGAGTTTACACTAAACTTCAGTGTTTTTGCAAGATTAGATAAAAGTGAGTAATAGTGAAAATACCTAAATATAGAAAAGATAAACTAAAAGATAATTATGATGTAATTATTATAGGCTCAGGTATTTCAGGTCTATGCAGCGCCGCCTTGTTATCCATGGAAAGCAAGAAAGTTTTAGTCTTAGAAAAGCATTTTAAAATTGGTGGATACACACATACGTTTAAAAGACAAAAATACGAATGGGATGTTGGGATTCACTATATAGGCGGGATGCACAAAAAACATTCTTTTTCAAGAAAACTTTTTGATAAAATAACGGATAATAATTTAAAGTGGAATAAAACCGATGATAATTATGATCGGATTATATTTCCTGACAAATCTTATGATTTTGTAGCACCTAAAAGTACGTTCATAGAAAATTTAAAAAAATATTTCCCAGAAGAATCATCTAACATTGATTTGTATATGAAAACAATTTTAAGCATCAACAGATCAATGTTTAAATACTTTGCAGCTAAAGGATTATCTGGATTTAAAGAAATACTGTTTAGTAATTACTTATCGAAAGATTTTCTAAAGTTTTCAGACAAGACAACGTATGAAGCTTTATCTGAGATTACATCAAACCAGAGATTGATTGGGGTATTAACAGGGCAGTGGGGTGATTACGGTCT
>CBFHVR010000081.1:0-11765 GCA_965659495.1 uncultured bacterium | reverse complement strand
GCAATTTTAGAATTAGGCCATGCAAAAATAAAAGAAGGATTGTAAGCTTTTCCTGACATTGCATAGTTACCTGCGCCATAACTACCACCGATAATTAAAGTTATCTTAGGAACAATACTGTTAGAAACCGCATTAACCATTTTTGCTCCATCTTTTGCTATACCTGACCATTCAGCATGTTTTCCAACCATAAAGCCATTTACATCATGAATAAAAATTATAGGAACTCTATCTTGATTGCAATTCATTATAAATCGAGCTCCTTTATCTGCTGAATCATTATAGATAACTCCACCCAATTGTATTTGATTATCGCTGGTTTTAATTATAGTTTTTTGATTTGCAACTATTCCGACTTTATATCCCCCAATTTTTGCATTAACGCATACAATAGTTTTTCCATAGTTTTCTTTAAACTCTATAAATTGACTTCCATCTACTATCCTTGCAATTAATTCTTTTATATCATATTGAGATTTATTATCAACATCTAAATAATTATATAAATCTTCAAAATTATAAACAGGTTCTTTTGCAGTATTTGTGTTGTTATTTTTTGATAAATTAATATTTGAAATAATTTCTTTAATTTTCAATAAAGCCTTGTAATCATCTTCAACTTCGTAATCTACAATACCACTTATACTAGAATGAGTATTGCTTCCTCCAAGAGTTTCAGCATCAATTTCTTGACCAACGGCAGCTTTTACCAATGCAGGACCAGCTAAAAACATATTAGATCCTTTAGTCATTATATATTTATCACACATTACTGGTAAATAAGCGCCGCCTGCAACACATGGACCCATAACTGAAGCAATTTGAATATTTCCATTTGAAGATAGCCTAGCATTATTATAAAAAATTTTACCAAAATGACCTTCATCAGGAAAAACTTGATCTTGTAAAGGTAGAAAAACACCGGCTGAATCAACTAAATAAATAATAGGTAAGTTATTTTTGTAAGCTATTTCTTGAGCTCTTAAAGTTTTCTTTAGGGTTACTTCAAAATATGCACCAGCTTTTACAGTTGCATCATTTGCGATAATCATAAAATTATAATTATTAATAATTCCAATACCCATTATTAGACCTCCACATGGGCAACCTCCATATTCACTGTACATATTATAACCAGCAAACTTTGCAAGCTCTAAAAAGTAAGTATTTTCATCTATTAAATATGAAATTCTTTCTCTTGCGGTTAATCTTCCTTTATCGTGTTGTTTTTGAATAGAAGCCATACCACCAGATTCTTTAATTAAATCTATTTTATCATTAAACTCATTAATTAATTTTTCAAACTTAATACTAAGATTATTATCCTCAAGATCAACAATGTTGCTTATATAATTACTATTCATTGTTATAAACACCAATATTATTATATTTATTAATTCTTTCATCTACAAGCTTAGATTTTGTTAAGGTACTTAAATACTTATATTCAACACAAATAACTTTAGCTACATCACTGTAAACTTTATTTTCATCATTATGAGCGCCACCAACTGGTTCGTTAATAATTTTATCTGCAATATTCATATCAAAAAGATCTCTAGAATTAACCTTTAACATTTCTGCAGCTTCTTTATTAAAAGATGAATCACCGAACAGTATAGAAGCACATCCTTCAGGTGATATAACCGAAAACCAAGAATATTCAAGACATATTATTCTATCAGCAAGACCTATTGCAAGAGCACCACCAGATGCTCCTTCACCTATAACTACAGAAATAATAGGCACTTCTAACGTTGACATGGTAAATAAATTATCTGCAATAGCTTGAGATTGACCTCTTTCTTCAGCACCAATACCAGGATACGCTCCTGGAGTATCAATTAAAGATAGTATAGGTAAATTAAATTTCTCTGCTAATTTCATTACTCTTAATGCTTTTCTATAACCTTCGGGTTTTGACATTCCAAAATTATGCTTAAGTTTTTCCTTGGTATTACGTCCTTTTTCTTGAGCTATAATAGCAAATTTAATGTTATTGATATAGCCAAAACCAGCAATAATGGCCTTATCATCCGAAAATTTACGATCTCCATGAATTTCATACCAGTTTGAACAAATATTATTAATATAATCACTTGAATGAGGCCTCATAGGATGTCTAGCTATTTCAACCTTCTGCCATCTTGTTAGATTAGAATAGATGTTATTTTTTTCCCTTTCAAGCTGCAATTCTAAAGAATTTACTAGGTCGGCATTATTAACACCGCTAGTACTATTAAGACTTCTTGCATGAATGATTCTATCATGTAAATCTTTTAAAGGTTTTTCAAATTCTAATGTAAATAGTGACATATAATAAGATTTTTAATTATTTAATTTAAAAAAAATTCTATTGTATTTAAGTATAAACTTTAAAAATGATAAATAAAAATTTATTGTAACAAATAAATAATTAATATAGTTACGACTACCATTTTTCAAATGAATGATTTCAGCTTTTGGATAATAGATATTATTTAAACCAAGTTTATTAATTTTATAGCAAAAATCTGTATCTTCAAAATACAAAAAAAATCTTTCATCAAAACCTCCAGCTGATATGTAATGATTTCTATTGAACATCATAAAACAACCACTTACAGCATCTACCTTTTGAATATTGTGTTTAGATAAATCCATATAATTATATTTATTTATAAAACCAAAAACATGAAACTTTAATACATATTGAGTTATAATACTTAAAGATGGAAATCTTCTTCTAGATGATTTTTGAAAGGTATGATCAACATTTAATACCTTGCAACCTATTACACCAATATCCTTAGTTCTTTTGAAATAATTGAAAATTTCAGAAATTGAATTTTTCTTAACTTCAATATCTGGATTCATTGCAATAAGTGTTTTATAAGATGTTTTCTGGATACCAATATTAATAGCTTTTGAGTAACCAATATTTTTACCTATATAAATATTTTTTATTGACAATAAAAAATAATTTTTAAAAATTATTTTATTTTGTCTTTTATTATTATGTACAATAATAATTTCAATCTTAATATCATTTAAATTAGAATTGCAGATTGATTCTAAACACTTATTTAAATGTAAATCGGAATTATAATTAACTATAACGATACTTATCATTTGAGGAGATTAAATATATTTTTTAAACGCAGTAAAGGAACAATAAAAATAGCTTCTAAAATTATTTTTTTAGACATTTTTGATTTTCCTATTGTTCTATCAGTAAAAATAATTGGAACCTCTTTTGCTTTATATTTTTTAATATGTGCTCTATAGTTAATTTCTATTTGAAATGAATATCCTTGACTATTAATATTATTAATATTTATTGACTTCAGAACCTCAATGTCAATACATTTAAATCCTCCAGTACAATCATTAATTTTTAATCCAGTTAATATTTTAGCATATAAATTAGCAAAATAGCTTAAAGCTAATCTACTTAGAGGCCAATTTATTATTCTTATTCCATTTATATATCTACTACCAATAACTAACTTATATGAATCAGAATAATCTAATAATTTATTAATATCACAAGGATTATGAGACATGTCTGCATCAATTTGAATAACTTTATCATAATTATTACTTATTGCAAATTCAAAGCCCTTAATATATGCATTACCAATACCTGATTTTTTTTTATTTATAATTAAGAAAATATTTTTATATTTTTTTTGTAATTCATGAACTTTATCATAGGTTTTATCAGGAGAATTATCATCAACTACTAAAATATCTAAATTTAAATCAAGGTTAATAATTTTATTAATTATTACATCTATATTATTTATTTCATTGTATGTTGGTATAATTACTAGTTTTTTCATTTAACTCCATTTATATATTTCAAGGTATCTTCACTATCAAATAGTCTTAATTTCATTTGATTGCAAAGTTCTAGATCAAAGCTTGTATTTAGCGGTCTTTGCGCTTTAAAGTTAATATTGGAGGTTTTAACAACTTTAATTAGATTATCATCTAAATTATTAACTTTGGCTATCTGATAAGCTAAACCTGACCTAGATATACTGTTTTTGCTCCCAAAATTTATTTTACCTTCATAATCTAGTAGTATTAAATCGTAAATAAAGTTTGTTAGATTTAAAGCATAACAAGGATTTGATATTTGATCATCTACAACATGTATGTTATTATTTTTTGATAATTCTGTATAAACCCAATTATAAAAGTTATTTAAATAATTGGAAAATAATGTTGATACTCTAATAATAATTTTTTTTTTATTTGAAGATAGTAAGATATTTTCTGCTTCTAATTTAGTTTTGCCATAATAATTAAGAGGATTTGGCTGAGAATTTTCATTATACGAACCATCTATACCATCATAAATAAAATCCGAAGATAATTGTATGATTTTAGTATTGAAATTAGAGTATTTAATTAAATTTTTCAAACCATCAACATTAATTCTACGTGCTAATAATTTATTGATCTGACATAAATCAACATTAGTTAAAGCTGCAGTATTTATTATAACATCAGGCTCATATTTATTTAAAACATAAGATACTTGTTTTTCATCGGTTACATCCATCTGCTCATACTTAGGACCCTTAGTTTTATGAGTCTTAATGAAATTAAATAGTGATGATTTATCTATAATATTAAAATGTGATCCTAATTGACCTTTAGAACCTGTAATTAATATTTTAAGCACTTATTGTTGCACCATTACTTTTAAACTTATCTAGTTTTGATAAAATTCCTTCATCATTTAGAGATAAAACTTCTGCACAGAAAATTGCAGAATTTATTGCTCCAGACTTTCCAACAGACATCGTTGCTACAGGAACACCTTTAGGCATCTGCACTGTTGACAATAGTGAATCTAGGCCATCCATCATACCACCAGGCAATGGAACTCCAATAACAGGTAATGTCGTGTTAGCTTTTACTGCGCCTCCCAAATGGGCTGCCATACCAGCTCCACATATTAAAATTGAATAACCATTATCTCTTGCATTACTTGAAAATTCTGATACTTCTTTTGGATTTCTATGAGCGGACATCACTAGCAAATCTAATTTAATATTAAAATATTTAAAGTAATCAATTGATGCTTGAGCTATTTTTCTATCACTTTCACTTCCTATTAAAAACGCAACTTTGTATTCCATATTTTTATTCCTTTATATTTTGAAAAATTGATTCTAGTTGTTTTAACAATAAAATTTTATCTTTACCCGGATTATTAACAAATCCCGATATGTATAATTTAAAATCTTTATAAATATCTTCATAAACATATGTAACAAAAGGACCACCGGTATCGGAGTCTGTATGTTCATAAAGACCTCTTAAAACAATATTAGAATTATATTGATCCTCAGATCTATATTTTCCAGGTATGATAACACTAGTTAGATTAGATTCATGTAGCAACTTAAGATTTTTAAAATTTTCAATATTACTCTTTTTAACTTTATTGATAACAATCCATCTGTATGGATAGCCTCTTCCAATCCATATCATAGAACTATTTTTTTTTATTATTTTATAGCTATCGTCAATATTTAGATTAATATTGAACATTTCATGTACTAAGCTGTTTATTTCTTCTGATTTATCTTCTTTATTGTAATCATATAGAATATTTTTACTTATATTTTGATTTATCTCATTTTTAATCCATTTTGAATTAACTGCATTTTGTCTTATTAATTGATCAATATCGTGAGCATTTATGTAGACTAAAACTTGATTTTTTGAATATAAATCGTTTAATGATAGCAATTGTTTATCAAATTTTTCTAAAAACTTATTACTTAATAAATCTATGGTTGAATCTTTTGGAAAATCCAGAGAGAGAATTATCATATTTTTATTCAATTTATTTTTAATAAAATCATTTGGGTTAATATATTTTATATTATGACTACTTTTTAATAAAGGCGTATAAATACTGTCTTTAAAAACTTCAGATATAAATATCTCAACATACTCTCTATCTTCATTAGATGATACAACTGTAATATCATTATATCCACCTGTACTATCGGGAAGACTATCGCAAGAAAAAACAAACAAAACCGAAAGTAATATAATTATATTTTTTTGCATACGTATACAAGTGTTGATGATTTTTTAATATCTATAAGTTGATTAAAAAAACATTGAAACAAAATTAATATTTTATATAAAAAATTCGTATTTTTTGACATAAAGATATTATAAAAAGTATCAATTTTTAAATTTTCTAGACCTTCAATGTTAAAACCATGTTTTTCTAAAAAAATACTCATTGAATTATAGTTAAAATGATAAATATGTCTTGGTAAATCGAAAGCAGCCCAATTATTATCTAAATATTCAAGCTCTTTACAATCTATATTTGGACATGCAATAAATAAGAAACCATTATCATCTAAAATATTATTAACTTTTTTAAACACACTATTGATATCATACATGTGTTCAATCGAATGCCACATTGTAATCGAATCGAAAGATTTTTTCTTTAATTTTAACAAATTTTTAATATCTGAGTCATTTTGATTAAACTTATCGTAACTTGAAGAAACCCATCCAAGATTATTTAATTTTTTAGAAAAAAAACTATCTCCTGAACCAACATCTAAATTATTTTTATTTTTACCTACATATTTAATTAATATCTTTTTTTTAATAATAAAATTAATTTTTCTAATTGATCTATAAATAGTATTTGTAAAACTTTTTGTTTTTTGAAAAGGCTTATAATTTAAATCGTAATGCTCAGCTATGTCAGATTCACAAACTCTAGGATTTAGAAAAACAAGTGAACATTTTAAACATTTAACTAAAGTAAACTTTTTATCAATAAACTTAAAAAGTTTAAATATATTAAAACTGCTTTTGTTACAAATTATACAACTTGTTTTTTCCATTTAAATCTTTGACCTCTTAAAAAACATTAAAACCGTTGATGAAAATATCATTATAATTGATATTAATTGAGCACTTGATAAATCATAGTAGTAAGATGGATTTAATCTAAAAAATTCTATAATAAACCGTGATAAACCAGCTAAAAAAAGATATTCCAAAAAAACTTGTCCATCATACTTTTTTAATTCTCTGATTTTAAGTAAATATAAAAATACTATGAAATAAATTAAAAACTCATATAGTTGTGTAGGATGAACTTTTATTAAATCACCAAACTTATAAAAAGGTTTAACTAGTGAATTAAAAATTTCGGGATGATTATATTGAAAAGATTCGTAAGTAGTTGGAGGCCGGCCATTTTTAAATGGAAATAGCCAAGATATATTTGTTGGTCTACCGTAGCAGCACCCAACAAAAAAACAACCCAATCGCCCTATACCTTGTCCTAAAATTATATATGGTGCTACCCAATCTGATACAAGACTCCATGATAATTTTTCTTTATAAACATAGTATGATACAGAAACGAAACCACCAAAGAGGCCACCTAAAAAAACTAATCCAGAACCAAATTTATTAATCCCTAATATTAATAAGTCCAAATTAAACGTGAATAACCCTTTGAATATAGAAACAAGACCTTGGATATTAGCATATCCATCAGTTTCATAATATTCAATAATGTAAAAAATTTTAGCACCAACTATACCACCTATAGCTGCATAAAAAATTATATCTTCAGCTATTTGGCCTTTTTTACCAATAGATACAAGGTATCGTTTTAATAAATAATTGTTAACGATAAAAGCTAACATCAACATAAAGCCATATGTTGATATTTGGAGAGATCCGATTTGAAATAAAATAGGATACATTAAAAAACTGGGATAGTTACTAATATAAAATCATAAATTATGTGAGATATCATTGATATACCTAAGCCCCTATATAAATAAAGAATACTTAAAAAAACACCACCTGTAAATCTAACAATAAATGTATATAACATAAAAACATCTCCTGAGCTTCCAATATAATGAAATAATGAAAATAAAAAAGATGAGAGTAATACTGAAACAATAAGACTAGCATTATAATTAAGAATTTTTTTAGTACCAAATAACAAAATATTTAATAAAATTAGTCGAAATAATATTTCTTCCCAAATTCCTGCACCTAAACATGAGTAAAACATAAAGGTATAATCGTATAGAAAATATGAATAATTATAATTTAAAAAAGAAAAACCATTTAAAATTATTACTAAAATAAATCCAAAAAGTATTCCTTCTAAAAACATAAAAAAAATATAGCTGATTTTAAATCTGTAAATATTTTTATTGAAATTATATACTATATATAAAAAAATAAAAATTAATAAAATATTATTATAGCTTAAAAAAGTATTTTGTGTTAAAATTGATAAGAAATCTCTTAATACTATATCAGCAGAATTTCTAATTATATAATCGGAACTATCAAATAAAAAAAAAGCCAAAACCTCGTACATTAAAAAAAAAGGAAAGATAAATAATATTGATATTAAATTATTTTTAGTATAATTATAATATCTCATTTACTTTAGTTATCAGACTTAAGAATAGCAAGAAATGCTTCCTGCGGTAATTGGACATTACCGATTTGTTTCATTCTCTTCTTGCCTGCTTTTTGTTTTTCTAATAATTTTCTTTTCCTAGATATATCACCACCATAACATTTTGCTGTGACATTTTTTCTGAGTGCTTTTACTGTTTCTCTAGCAATTACTTTTTGACCTATTGTTGCTTGTATTGGTATTTCAAATTGATGTCTATCTATTTCAGACTTCAATCTTTTGCATAATACCCTTCCTTTTGAATAAGAATTATCTTTATGAACTATTATACTTAGTGCATCAACTATCTCAGTAGCAACCTTAACATCAAGCTTAACTAAAGTACCTGGTTTGCTTTTAATTAGTTCATAATCAAGAGATGCATAACCTTTAGAAGTTGATTTTAAATTTTCAAAAAAATCAAATATGATCTCTGCTAATGGCATTTCAAAAACCAGCTGAACTCTATCAACTGATAAATAACTAGTTGATAAATACTTACCTCTGTGGTTAGTACAGAGATTCATAATATTTCCTATGAATTCTTTTGGAACAATGATTTCTGATTTAATGTAAGGTTCAAATATTTTATCAATTTCATTTGATGTTGGCATTTCAGAAGGATTATCTACTAAAGTTTCAGTTCCATCTTTAAGTAAAACATTATAACTAACATTAGGACATGTAGTAATTAGATCTATATTAAATTCTCTTTCTAGTCTTTCCTGAACAATTTCCATATGTAAAGGTCCTAAAAAACCGCATCTAAATCCAAAACCTAAAGCTAAAGATGTATTTGGTTCATAAGTTAAAGATGAATCGTTTAGTTTAAGTCTATCAAGACTAACTTTTAAATCTTCATAATCTTTAGAATCTATTGGATACAAACCACTAAAGACCATAGGTTTAACTATTTTGTAACCTGGTAATGATTTCTCGCATGGATTATCTTTCGTCGTTATAGTATCACCAACCTTAATATTTGATACATCTTTAATATTAAGTATTAAATAACCTACATCCCCATCAGATAGAATATCTTTTTTAACTCTATCTATTTGCAAGATACCAACTTCTAATATTTCATGATTAGCATGGTAATTGAAAAATTTTGCAGTCATACCTCTTTTAACTTGGCCTGAAAATACCCTAACGTAAATTATGACTCCTCTATATTGATCAAAATATGAATCAAAGATTAATGCTGAAAAAGATGATTGATTTAGACTTGTAGGTGAAGGTATATTCTGAATAACTTTTGGAAAAATTTTCTCAACGCCAGTACCATCTTTTGAGCTAATGTACATTATGTCACTTTTATTACAACCAAGCAACTCTATGATTTGAGTCTCTGCTGACTCTATATCAGCATTTTTCATATCAATTTTATTTATGACTGGAATTATTTCTAAATCAGACTCAATAGCTAAATAGGTATTAGATACAGTTTGAGCCTCAACTCCTTGTGTACAATCAATTAATAATAAAGCGCCTTCACAAGCTGCCATACTTCTTGATACTTCATAGGTGAAATCAACATGACCTGGCGTATCAATTAAATTAATTTTATATGAAATATTTTCATAGTTGTAATACATTTGAATTGGATGAGATTTAATTGTTATTCCACGCTCTTGCTCAATATCCATATTATCTAAAACTTGATTATTATAAATGGTTTTATCTAATGTTTGGGTTAACTCTAATAGTCTATCAGCTAAAGTCGACTTTCCATGATCGATATGAGCAATAATACAGAAATTTCTAATATGTGATAATTTTGTCATTTAAATATTACTTAAAAAATATTCTACTTATTAAAACCATTACAGTAAATATTTCTAATCTACCTAAAAGCATACAAAATGTAGAAATAATCTTTACCGCATTTGGCAAATGACCCCAGTTATCATAAGGACCAATAGAACCAAGACCGGGTCCAATATTACCAAGTGAAGATGCCGATATTGACATTGCAGAAATAAGATCAATATTATAGAAAGATATGAAAATAGAGAATATAACAAAAATCATTATATAAAACAGATAAAATCCTAAAGTATTTTTAATTATATCTTCATTGATAATTTTTTTTCCAATTTTAATATTATAAACAACATTTGGGTGTATCAATCTTTTAATTTCAAAATAAATATATTTAAATATTACCAATGTTCTTATAATTTTTATACCTCCAGTTGTTGAGCCAGCAGAAGCACCTACAAAAAAAAGGAAAAAACATAATGCTACACTAAGATGTGGCCAAATCTCATAGTTCTCAGTGACAAATCCTGAAGTTGTTAATAATGAGGTGACCGTAAAAACCGAATGTCTAAATGTTTCAAAATTCAAATTGTAATGACTTATTTGAGAAGAAGATATGTTAATAAAAACTACTATGATCATTATTAAGAACAGAAGAAAATATGTTTTAAACTCATCATTATGAAAATAATCAAATTTACGCTTTGCAAATAATAAATAATGAAGGGTGAAGTTGGATCCAGAAATAAACATAAATATTATCATAGTCCACTCAATACCAGGACTGTTAAAATATTTAATACTTTGAGAATGTGTTGAGAAACCTGCAGTAGATATTGTTGTAAAGGAGTGACAAATTGAATCAAAAAAGCTCATTCCTTGTAAATAAAAAAGGGACATTACCGTAAGAGTTAAACCTATATATATACTCCATAATAATTTAGCAGTTTGCTTTATACGTGGAGTAATTTTATCTGCAGTAGGTCCTGCAACCTCTGCTTTAAACAATTGTACACCACCAATACCTAGCAATGGTAAAAGAGCGATGCTAAAAACAATAATACCGATACCTCCTAAAAATTGTGTAAAACTACGCCAAAACAATAGCCCATATCCAAGGGATTCAATTTTAAGACTATTTTCCCCAAATATTGTTGCACCTGTTGTTGTAAATCCTGACATTGACTCAAAAAAACAATCGATAAAAGATAAACTATTTTGGGAAAAGTAATATGGAAAAGAACCAAAAAGTCCAATTAATAACCACCCAATAGTAACAATTGTAAAAGCATCAACTGCAGATATATCGTGCTTGGTTTCTTTAAATAAATAACTAGTTAAATAAAAGATTAATGATGCAAATGTGACTATTAATATTGAGTATAAAAAAGATATTACTAAGTTAGTTTCATTATAAAATAACGACAATAAAATACATGGAAGCATTGAAGATGATAAAAAAAATAAAAGCATTCCTAAAATCTTCAAAATTTTATTATTAAACATTTATTTAAATAGGCTT
>CBFHVR010000080.1:0-11353 GCA_965659495.1 uncultured bacterium | reverse complement strand
TATCCTGATTATCTTTATATCTCATCAAACACACTAATGCATAATGTTGCAAACCCATGGAAGGACACAACAGCTGATTTAGGATTTACAAATGCTTCAGGTGATCCTGGTATTGGTTCCACAGCTGATGGTGTTGATGTAACTCCAAGTAATAATGGGGCAGCATATGAATTAATTGATGATGTTGCATCTGATTGGTTTACGCAAACATCATTTAAAGGTGCCTTTGGTCAAACTAATTGGCTTGATGGATGGTCATATTTATCTGGTTCATTTTTTGAATCAGATGGTTGCACATCATCAGGTGATGTAAACTTTGATAACA
This sequence comes from uncultured bacterium, assembly GCA_965659495.1. Lineage (GTDB taxonomy): Bacteria > Fidelibacterota > Marinisomatia > SCGC-AAA003-L08 > D37C17. The sequence goes on along the minus strand of CBFHVR010000080.1, from coordinate 11,028 downwards.
ATACTGATGTTCTTGATATTGTAGCAATCGTATCTGTGATTCTTGGTCTTAATTCATTTGACGATGATGAATTCTGCGAAGGAGATGTTAACGCGGATGGTAGTCTTGATGTTCTTGATGTAGTTGCTATTGTTTCTAGTGTGCTTGAAGGTAGAGGCATAGAGGCTACTAAAGCTACATTTATAAAGACCCATAGTGGAATGAGCATGTCTTCAAACGGAGTAGTTGGCGCTGTACAAATCACATTATCTCATAATGATGATTTCAGTATTGAATTAACACAGGATGCACTTGTAGCTGAATATAATACAGATGCAAATTCTACAACATTAATTGTTGTTGCTCCAATCCAAGATATCTTTGTTGCTAATGGAGATTATAATATAGATGAAGTAATTGCTGCTACTTCTGAAGGTTATATTGCTACAAACATTGTTACACCAGATGCAATTGGTTTAAGTAATGCATATCCTAATCCATTTAATCCTTCAACATCGTTTGATATTACTGTTGGTGTAGCAGGAAATGTTTCTGTTATGGTTTATAATGTCAATGGTCAAGTTGTTGATATAATTCACGATGGTTCAATGGATGCAGGCGTGTATAACATGAATTGGAATGCTAGTAATTTATCTAGTGGAATGTATTTCATTAAGGCAAATAATGCTGGTATGAATGTTTCACAAAAGATAATGCTTATTAAGTAGCAAGTTTTTTATAAGCGTGGATTGATATCAGAGGTGATATTAATTCTGATCTGACCTCCTTGGAAACAGATCAATCAGGTAAGAAAAAGGGGAAACTTAGGTTTCCCCTTTTCTTTTTAGTTCAGTATATTAAAGCTTAATTAAAAATTAATATTTATCAAAAAATTTTCATAAAAAAAGAGATAGAATTTAATAATGTTTCCCAAAAAAATTTTTTCAAGATTATTTATTACAAATCTAAGTATAATTCTCTGTCTTATATTATTTTTTTTATGGCTCTATAATATTTCATTTACTTCTTTTTATTATTCTGAAAAGAAACAGGAGCTAGAGTCAAGAGCTATACTATTTACAAATCTAATTTCTAATTATAGTGATATAAATAGTGATAGCCTATCTCAACTTTGTAAAAAACTAGGTCAAGAAACACTTACAAGATATACAATAATAAATGGTGATGGACGTGTGATCGCAGATTCTCATAAACATTATACATTAATGGACAATCATCTTACAAGACCTGAAGTTTTTGATGCTAAAAATGGGTTAACTGGAACTTCAATTAGATACAGTAATACAATCAACAAAGAAATGTTATATCTTTCTGTTCTTAAAAATATTAATAATCAGGATATAATAATTAGAACATCTGTACCCATAGAATCTTTAAGTAGAAATATATCTACTTTAACTAATGAAATAATATTTGCATTATTTATTATCATGATTTTTTTGATACCTATAATCTTACTTTTATCCAGGAATATTGCATCTCCGCTTGAAAAAATGGCTAAAAATGCAAAAAGATTTTCATTTGGTGATTTCGGACATAGAGTTAAACCCTCGGCTACTATTGAAATTGAAAGTCTTGCTGAATCCTTAAATGAAATGGCTGATCAATTGGATGAAAGAATTAATTTAATGACCATACAAAAAAATGAAAATGATGCAATTTTATCTAGTATGGGAGAAGGTTTAGTTGCAACAAATCAGCTAAATAAAATAATCAAAATTAATGGTGTATTTAGAGATTTATTTGACATTAAAGGAAGAGCTATTGGTATTGACTTAAGAACTATCATTAAGGATCAAAATTTTTTACTATTTTATTCAAATCTAACCTCAATTAATAATAAAAATAAATACAATACAACGATTGATGATATAAATGGAAAAACTATACTGTGTTCAGGTTCATTGTTAAAAGATGATCAAGGCAATGTCATTGGAAATGTAATTGTTCTTAATGATGTAACCAGACTAAGATCATTGGAAAGGGTGCGTAAAGAATTTGTTGCTAATGTTTCGCATGAATTAAAAACTCCATTAACTGCTTTAAAAGGATATGTAGAAACATTGAAGGATGTTGATAATGAAAAAGATAAGCAATATTTTTTAAAAATTCTTGATAGACATACTTCACGAATGAATAATATTATAAATGATTTACTTGAATTATCAAAATTAGAAGAGTCAAATCAAGAAAATATTAAGCTTTCAAGAGTTAATATTTCTGATTTAATCAATGAAGCGGTTCAAGAATCTAATTATGCTGCAATTAAAAAAAATATTCAAATCAATATTAAATGTAGTGATAAAATTTATTTTAAAATAAATGAGAGATTAATATTAGAATCTATAACTAATCTGATTCATAATGGAATTCACTATAGTGAGAAAAATACAGCTATAGATATCATTGCCTCTAAAAAAAGAAAAAACCTTGTTATTTCTATTAAAGATAGAGGTATTGGAATACATAGAAAAGAGATAGACAAAATTTTTCAACGTTTTTACAGGATTGACAAATCTAGAAGTAAAAAATCAGGTGGTACTGGATTAGGTTTAGCAATAGTAAAACATATTATTAATCTGCATAATGGAAATATTCAGGTTAAATCTAAGTTATCTAAAGGATCTGAATTTATAATAGAATTACCTGGGTAAATTATATGGAGCTTATTTTTCTTATCTTATCTGCATTTATCACTTCTTCTATTTCTGCGGTTGTAGGTATGGGGGGAGGTATTATTTTATTAGGTATTATGGCATTTATTATACCTCAAGGATTTCTAGTTATTGCATTACACGGTATTATTCAGCTAATTAGTAATTCAACTAGAACTTATGTTTTTAGAAAACATCTGAAAAAAACACTACTGAAGCAATTTGCTTTAGGTGCTTTTTGTGGTTTACTTCTAGCATGCTTATTAATAATTCTATTTATAAACGCTTTTAAAGTAAACTCTGCCAATGAAATAAATATTGAGTTTCTTAAACCAATAATAGGTCTATTTATTATTTGGTATTTATATATTAAAAAAACAAAACAAGTTAAACGTAATAAAACATTTTATAAGGTTGGAATTATAAGTGGACTTAGTACAGTATTTATTGGTGCTACTGGACCTTTAATTGCACCCTTTTTTTTACAAGATAATTTTTCTAAAAAAAATATTGTTGCAAATAAAGCAGCATGCCAAGCCATTTCTCATATTGGGAAAATCCCTATTTTTATATATTTTTTTAATATTAATTATTTTACTCAATTATATATTCTTATACCTTTAGTCATTGTAGTATTTTTGGGAACTTATATTGGAAAGTCAATCTTATCGTATGTACCAGAAAAAATCTTCAAAATGATATTTAAAATATCTCTAACAGCAATTGCTATTAATCTTATTTTATCATTTTAATTGCTATCATTATTTAAAAAATTAAAAATATAATAAGCAAGCATCACACCAAATATTTGACCAAAAAGAAAATAAGGAATTGATTGAGGTGAAATCCCAGTAAATGTATCGGTTAATTGCCTTGCCAATGTTACTGCAGGATTAGCAAAAGATGTAGATGATGTAAACCAATAGCCTGCTGTAATAAATAGCGCTACCCCGATTGCGATAGAGTTTTCATCATTTTTTCTTATTAGTAAAATAGTCAAAATGAGTCCACATGTAGCAATTATTTCACTAACCAATAAAGGGTATTCCCCTCTTAATTTAGTAGATATTTGATATATTTCAATTTCAAAAATATAATGAATTATCGGAACAGCAATAATAGCAGCAATCACTTGAACAAAAATATAAATTAAAAAATCTCTTAGTATTAATTCTTTTCTCATTAAAAATAATAGACTAACTGCTGGATTAAAATGGGCTCCAGAAATACTACCAAACATTTTAATTATAACAAAAAGAATTGCTCCAGTTGCGATAGTATTTCCTAATAAAGCAACTGCATTATTACCATCAGCTAAATTTTCTGCCATTATTCCAGAACCAACTACGACAGAAACTAGCAAAAATGTTCCCAGACCTTCAGCTAAATATTTTTTCACTTTCTTTATACCTTGGATACTGTATTTTTTAATTGCTTTATTTTACTTTCAATTATATTTCTAACTTCTGAAAATTTTATTTTTTTTTCTTTATCATTACCATTGAATTTAGCAGGATCAGGAATTGGCCAGTGAATATGTTTTTTTGCAATAACTAAAGGACATTTATCTCTAGCATCACCACAGAGAGTAATAACGAGATCATATTTTAGTAATTCATCATCATTAATTTTTTTTGAATGATTTTTCGATATATCGATATTTATTTCTTTCATTGTATGAATTGCATTTGGATTTACGCTTTCTGGATTAGTCCCAGCACTTTCAATTTGTACATTATTAAGATATTTTTTTGCTATTCCTTCTGCCATTTGAGATCTACATGAATTTCCTGTACATAAGAATAGGATAGATTTAATATTATTCTGCATACCCAATTCTTTCAAAAGGATTCACAACACTTGAAACTAGATTCCTTGAATGAGCAGAAACTCTTTTTAAATATCTCAAATATAAGCATAAAGCACTGGATTGAGGTGCAGATAAATCATCTGTATTTCCTTCAACAATTTTGGAAGTAATTTCATTACTCACTGATGCAATATCTGTTTTATAATCTACCATTAGCTTTCTTGCTAATTCTATATCATGATTTTTAAATGAAATGATAGTTTCACTTAAAAACTCTTTTGCAGAAATTTCTATTTTAGTAACATTATTTTCATTAACACCACATTTTAATGTTCCAGGGTATTGTATTGCTAAATCATAAATATTTTTTGCATAATCTCCAATTCGCTCAATATCACTTACAATATTTACTAAAACCATGCCTGGGGCTAGATCTTCTTGATTACCAAGAGACAAGTGTGTCATTATTTTTCTACGAACATCTCTTTCAAATTCATTAATTTTTTTATCCATTGAATAAATATTTAATGGATATTCATCAGTATTATTTTTTCGCAAACTCGATATAGAAGAATCAATCATTTTATAATCTAAGTCCAACATTTCATAACACTCATCTAATGCAACTTGATATAAACTATCTGATTTAAATAATGAAAAAATTTCTTTTAACATACTTAGCCTCCAGCTATAATTATAAATAATGGAATTAATATAAACACAATAATAAGATATAGTATTGGTAAAAACTTATTTTGAATCGCTATCTCTGCAAGTTTAGTAGCAGCATTTATAGGAATATTTCTTAGAAATCTTATTGGATATATTACAAGAATACCAAGTATATTGAACATTAAATGACTAAATGCAACAATCATTGCTGTGGGATTCAAAACCATTGCGGCAAGAAGACCTGTAACTGTAGTTCCTATATTAGCACCAAGAGTAAAAGGAAAAATCTGCTTAAGTGTTAGTACTCCCGCTCCAGCAAGAGGCACTATTGTTGAGGTTGTAATAGATGAGCTTTGAACAAGAACAGTTAAAATTACACCAAAAGCCATGGATCTATATACAGTTTTAAAAATATATTTATCAAAAAATGACTCAACTTTTGTTAAAACCATATTTTTAAGGACCTTAACTATTGAAAAAAGCATAAGAAGGGTTAGCAATCCACTCGCAGCGAGTAAAAATAAATCACTATCATTAAAAATATGTAAAAAATCTTTAAACTGTGATACTCCCCATTTAACTGCTTCTTTAATTGGACTTTCAAATTCAACATCAAAATCTCCACTAAAAAATAAGCTTGTCAGTGCGGTAGAGAGTTTTTGGAATATACCAAAAGCAAGTTCAAGTGGAAAAAATATTATTACTGCCAACAAATTAAAAAAATCATGCACTGTAGCTGCAGAAAATGCTCTTTTAAATTCCGCCCCTTTTGTTATATGTCCCATGGAAATAATTGTATTTGTTATAGTAGTACCTATATTAGCGCCCATAACCATTGGTACGGCACTATTAATTCCTATTATTCCACCACCCGCCATTGCGACAATAAGAGATGTTGTGGTTGATGAGCTTTGAAAAATTACTGTTGCAAAAATCCCAATAAATAAACAAATAAATGGAGATCCAATCGCTTCAAGAAACCATTTACTGGCAACTTTTTTCTTATCTTTGGTATTTGCTATTCCATTTAAAATTTTGTTTTCTGATTCAACTTGCCTTAAAATAAATTTAAAATTTCCATCGGAATCAGGTTTTGAAATTACCTCTACCCATTGTTTTTTTATTATAACCTTAGAGTCTTCATCATTAAAAATAACGCCTTGTTTAATTTGAACTTGATCTCCAGGATAAATATGTTCAGGACTACTAATTCCCTCAATAGCCTTGCTCAATCCTTTAATTCCTATTAAAAAGGTATACAAACAAAGAAAAACTAGAATAATATTTAGATATATATTCTTTGACATATTAATACTTAGCTTTTACTCCAGTTTTTAGAATTTTTATGATCTATTAAAAAAAGCTCTAAAATATATTTAATTCGCTCATGGGTATTTTCAAAAACTTTATTTATTTTTTTAATATCTATCCACTCACAGTGAGTTATATTTTCTTTTAATGCAGGAATAAGTTTCACATCAGTTTTACCAATATAATTAAATAGGTACCAGGTTGTTTTCTTAAGTACTAATTCACCTGAAATATTTTTAAAATAATATGTTGGAACTAACTTTTTAATCGTATTTAAATCTTTTTTCCTTAATCCAGTTTCTTCATGAATTTCCTGCTTAGCTGTTTTAAGTTTTGTTCTATTTAATCCAATCTTTCCTTTAGGTAGATCCCAAATATCATTTTTTATTATGAATAGCACTTTATTATTAGATAATACGATACCTCCTGCAGTATTTAATGAATTATCATTTATATGTTTCATTTAAACCTATATATTTGCCTTAATTTTATAAAGAATTTCAAACTGTCTTTTTGTTAGGTTATTAAATTTTGTACCATCTATTGAAATATTATACTTCTTTCTTTCTTTTGACCATTTGGGTGTTTTTAGCTTAACCTTATCTTTATAATTTAAGTTATTTAATACATATCTCATTGCATTAAGTCGTGCAATTTGTTTATTGTTTCCATTGATTATAATCCATGGTGATTCTTTTGTAGATGTTTTTTCAAACATTTTTTCTTTAAAATAGGTAAATAAATCCCACTTCGCAGAAACAAAGTGATCATTTTCGGATAATTTCCAATATTTTAATTTACTTTCCTCCCTTAATTTAAATCTTAGTGATTGATTTTCTTTTTCTATAGAAAGATAGAATTTAATAAGCTTCACTCCACTATTGATTTGATTTTTTTCCCAAGAATTAACCTTATTTAAAAAATATTGATATTGTTTTTCTGTACAATAATTCATTGTTGGTTGTATTAAAGCACGTGAGTAATATGATCGATCAAAAAAAACGATTTCACCAGATTTTGGCATTAGTTTTTGATATGTCCCAAACCAATTTCTATTTTGTAAGTCTGTAGGTATACCAAGCTCAACAACTCTTGTTTTTTTTGGAATGAGATATTCAACAAATCGTTTTATTGTCGCTCCTTTACCCGCAGCATCCCTACCCTCAAAAATTACAGCAACCTTTTCACCACTTTTAATTATTGATTCCTGAAGTTTTAATAACTCAATTTGAAGGATATTTTTTTCATTAGAATACTCACTCTGAGAGAGTTTTTTATACTCCTTATAATGAAAATTAATCATATTTACCTTATGAGAAATTGCATAGTTATACGCATTTCTGATTCTTTCCATGGATCTAAATCAGAATTATATTTCATATTATTTGTAATATAATCAAGCATTCTCATGCCCTCCGGTAGTCTTTTAATAAATTGAAACTTAATTGCTGTATTCATTCCATGAATCATATAACAAATACCTAGTCCTAGATTAGTATTCCAATTATCTATAATTAGTGAATTAGGATTAATTTCTTCCCATCTAAATGAAGTAACTAGAGATAATTTTTTGAAAAAATAATTTATATGAAGCAGCTTACCTCCAAAATTAAACGATGGATTGTATTCTGTAACTCTCCATAGTCTCCAACTATCAGTTATATCATCAGTAAAAGAATTTATTATTCCATCAGGTCCTTGTCCAACATTATTTGAATCTATAAAATATCCTGTATCTAAAGCATGATTACTAGGTGTAATTTTCTTATTATAAATATCAAATTGTATAGATAATCCTCGATACATCATTCCAAAATCAAATCCAATAGACTCTTTTTTCCCATTAACAACGAGTGGCCAAAGATGATCATCATCGTACACAATATTTTCTTCTTTGTCTGCATATTTATAGCTCATTCCAATACCAATTGTAGGAATTGGTGTTCTTCTAATATCTATTCGATCAGCAATCTTCAGTCTTCCTGGTAAAATTAATTTTCCATATTTAGGATTTAAATTAAATCCAAAATCATATTCAATTCTTGAAATATATTCAAATTTACCACTGGAATCATTATTTTTGGTTATATCACCTCTTCCATTAAATAGGCCAAGATTTATTCTCAGACGATCTGAAAAGAGTTTTTGTGTTATCATTACACCCAAATCTCTTCGATTTAATGCATCTTCTATTAAATCCGCCCTATCAGCCCATGGACTATCTTTTGACCTTCCCAGACTATTTCTAGTAAATGGTAATTTAAAATATCCGAATGTTGCACTTGAGCCGATACTATTAAATTTAAAAAGCATGTAAGCGTCAATTAGGAATGATTCAAATTCCATTTTTTCAGATATCTTAAATAGCTCGTCCTCTACTATTTCTTCAATTTCATCAATGTATGTATCACCTTTAAATTTTGCAAAATCTAATTCAATTTGATATTTAAGTTTTTGTTTTAATTCTCCCTTAAGTTGAAATCGGGCATCCTTAAGACCAAATCTATTTTTTTTAAAATTATCTTCATTTTCAAGATAGAATCTATGATTATAGTATATACTAACATTACCAGCAAAGCGCAAATAGTCATTGCCTTTATAAAGTGTAAATTGAGAAAATAAATTAGATATTAGGATTATTAGAATAAATTTCAATTTATAGGTTCCATTTTATACATCATATTAAAGTTATCACTAACTAAGAATAATGTATCATTGGCAAATACTATACCCTCTGGAGTAGGAATTTCAATAGTCCATTTTTTTATTACTTTGTATGTATCTGGATTTACTTTTGATAAGGTGCGATCTTCATCACCAATAAACCATAGGTGGTCATTATAGTATGTTACTCCAGATACTTCAGCAAGATCATGAGGTTCATGAATAATATTCTGTATATTAAAATCGAAATCTAATTCATAAATTAAGACAGGAGATTTTTCTGTAATTATTAGCCATTCTTGAGTCTTTGGATTAAATGTTATTCCCTCGAACGCTTTGTTCGCACCCCCTAAATAAGGGATTATTTTTCTATTTTTTTCAGATAAAGATTTCTTTTCAATTGTTAGGATTTGGCGTGTTCTTTCATCTATAACATATAAATTATTTTCATTTACATAAACTGATTCCATATCTCTTAAGTCAAGTTTAAAAGATCGCAATGTTTTCCCTGACATGCTATATTGATATATTTTGCCCTCATCACTCACACAATAAAATGAATTATCTGATACATCAAACGTAATATCTGAAGGTTCATGACAGTCAATCAGCAGAGTTTCAACTGGAATTAATTTTTCAGTTGCAAATGAAATTGAAATTGCAAATAAAATTATAAATTTATTCATTTATATTACATGTGCCGTTTGCTAATCCTGGACTAGGAGTATCTTCAATTAATGGTCCGGTTCCATCAGGACAACGGGCCATTGAAATATTTGTTATTTGTGAATCATAGTCTAAATCAATTATGGTAACATATGAATCATCTTCAGGTTTTCCAACCCAAATAGATTCTCCACTACTGCTTAGCCCATCAGTTGCTGCGGGCCACTCTATGTTATCTAAGCCGGTAAACCAAACTGTAAAAATTCCACCAATAGGAATTATAGTACCATTGGGTGCAGTTGTTCCAATATCACCTTCCTGTGAATTTGCATTAGGTCCCTCATCTCCAAATACCCATCCAGATATATCTAGTTCAGTTCCCGACATGTTTATAAACTCAGCATAGTCATAACCACAATATTGACAACTTGAACAATTATCTGTTCCATCCTCACACCAAACATCATTAGATGCCAAAAATTCATTTAGAACTAAATCAGCAGTTAATTCATTGCATTCACCTGTATTATCTATATTTGAATTCCCACCACAAACTTCATTGCAATCATATTGCCCTGTTGCATCAGGAGATGCAACTAGAGTACTTTCTGTCCACTGATATATCCACCACGATGAAACAGAATTTGATTGAATGCACTCAGCATCACTCGGAACGAATACTCCACCTTGCTCCTGTAAATCAAGATCAATTTCAGAACAATCATTAGGTGTTAGTGAGAATCCATAGGGTGCAGAATCAGTAGTTGAATATACCACATCTTCATAGGTAAAATTAAAGCCTGTCAATATACAACTCCCATTGTCGATAGTAGCATTAATACTATAATTACATGCATTAGAATCAGTACAACCAAATACTTCATTTGGACTAAGAATTTCATCCTTAGTGCAAGATAAGAGAAAAAATAAAATTGATAAAAATATTGGTTTCATTTAGAACTATTTTAATAAATATAAGTTAGAGTAATGTTAGCTTTAAATTTTATTTATTAAAAATTTAATAGATTCTAATACATATCAAATATTGAAGTTATAAATATGTTATCTTAAAATACTGAAAAATAAAGGAAAGTTGTAATGCATGTAAGCTATTTTTTAATTTTTATATTGAACATATTTGTTAGTTTAATATTTTCAAAAAATACAATCAACATTCATAATCATGAATTTATAAAAACAGATAATGATAGTGCGTATATTTCTAAGTATGAGGTTTCAAATAATCAGTTT
>CBFHVR010000079.1:0-2199 GCA_965659495.1 uncultured bacterium | reverse complement strand
TGCAGTAGATAGACCTCTTGATATGTTAAGAACTATGGTTAATGTAACAAGTGACTCTATTGGAGCAGCAATTATTGCTAAATCTGAAGGTGAAAAGCTCTATAATTAATTAATTATTTTATTAATTGATTTAACTAATTTTTCTTTTCTTTCTTTTGAAATATTAATATCAATTTTATAATCAATAATTAATGGTTTATCATATTTATCATTAATAATTAATAATAAATCATCCAAATCTTTCGGTTCAGTATATTCAATTCCATAAAGTAGTGATATATTTTTTAACTCTATATTCAGTGGGGTTATCCAAAATTTGTCAAAATCAGGAATATCAAATTTACTTATATCTAATTTTGAAAATATTTGTCCTCCATTATTATTTAAAATGAGAAATTTTGTATTAATTTTATTATTAATTAGAAAATGCAATCCATTCATATCATGAAAAAAACTTAGATCTCCTAAAATTGCTAAATCAATATTAGATTTGTTTTTACAGGCATACGATATTCCAAGCATAGTTGAAACTAATCCATCAATTCCACTAGCGCCTCGATTGCAGAAAATATTATGATTTTTATTAATATTTAAGCATATATCATCAACTTCTCTTATAGCTAATGAATTTCCTAATAGGATATTAGAATTTGAAGGAATTTGTGATAATAGTTTATGAATGAATATCCCTTCTGTGTAATCTTTAGATGAATTATCAATTAGATTAGATATCTTATCTTGATATTTAATAAGAGTAGTTAATAATAGATTATTATTTATTTTTTTATATGAGGATTTAATATAATTTAAAAAGCATTTATAATCAGATTTAATTTTGTGATTAGCTGAATCATTAAAATCTGGATATTTATCAATTAAATATACATTCTTATGATTTTCTAAAAATTTAAGAAGGATTTTTGATGTTGGTTTACGCCCAAATCTAAAAATAATATCAGGTGATCTTTCTATTTTATCAATAATAAAATTATAATTTGATATTATGTTCATATGCTTTTTATAAAATCTTAGATTTGATGTAGGATCAACTAATATTGGAGCATCAACATGTTCAGAGAAATCGAGTATTTGATCTATAGATTCATTGGGGTTAATCTCACCACATATTATTAATGAATTTTCTATTTCATTACCTTTCAAATCAGGTGAATAGCTATGTTTAAGTTTAAATTCTATCTTATCGATTTCATTATTTTGGATATTATTAATATCCTCAATTAAAGGTTCATCAAAAGGAGTATTTATATGGATTGCACCTGGAGGTGATTCGAAAGTACCAATACATGATTTAAAAATATTTATAATTTCATTTTGTAATAAATCAAGTTCCATGTTAGGTAATCCTAAATCAATGAATGCCCTAACATTATTGTTAAATATTTTTTTTTGATCAATGGCTTGATTAGATCCAACACCTATATCATGTTCAGGTCTATCTGCTGTTAATGCAATTAATGGTGTTTTACTATAATTAGATTCAATAATAGCAGGATAAAGATTTGCTACAGCTGTTCCAGATGTAGTTATTATAATTGGTGGCGTACCTGTTTTTTTAGAAATACCAAGAGCAAAAAAACCAGCAGATCTTTCATCTATATGAGATGTTGTAATGAAATTTTTATTATTAATAAATGATAAAGTCAGAGGTGTATTTCTTGCTCCTGGACAAATACATACATGTTTCACACCGAGAGCATAAAATGTATCAGATATCTTCTGTGACCAATTTAAATTTATATTACTCATTAATTATATCTCTTATTGCATTAATTTTTCTTTCAATCTCATCCCATTCTTGATCAGTATTAGAATTTATTACAATTCCAGCACCACCATAAAAATAAAGTTTGTTTTTATTAAAATAGGCTGTTCTTATGGCAGCATAGAACTCACAGTTCATATCTAAATCTATCCAACCTATTGGACCAGCATAACGTCCTCTTCCATAATTTTCTAAATTATTAATCATTTTCAATGATTCTTTTTTAGGATAGCCACATAAAGCTGGAGTTGGAACTAATGAATCTAATATTTCAAGTGGATTAATTCTATCATCAACTTTAGAATTAATTTTAGTTATAATATGCGATATATTTTTCAATTCAAATATATTCTTATTATCTGCGATAGATTTAAGATTAAATGATTTTAGATTATCAATAATTCCTTTTACAACAA
>CBFHVR010000078.1:0-7520 GCA_965659495.1 uncultured bacterium | reverse complement strand
TTGATTTTTTACAGATTGAATCTAAATCTGCAAAAACTCTAGACTTTACATCAATATCTTCTTTTATTGCCTCAACTACTAAATCACATTCTTTTAAATCATTTATACTCTTTGAAAATAAAATTCTATCTAAAGAATCGGCCATCTTTTGACTATTAATAGTACCTTTTTTTAATTGACGATTCATGTTTTTTACAATTGTAGATTTAGCCTTATCTAATATAGATTTATCAATATCAACTACTAGAACATCGAAATCAAATAATGAAAAAACATGAGCAATTCCATTTCCCATAGTTCCTGCACCAATTATACCAATACTTGTACTTTTCATTTAATCACACATTTCTATTAACATTGCAGAAGCCTCGCCTCCACCAATGCATAATGTAGCAATACCATATTTTAATTTTTTTATTTTTAATGCATTTAATAAAGTAACTAATATTCTTGATCCAGATGCACCAATAGGGTGCCCCATAGAAACAGCACCTCCATTAATATTTACCTTGCTAGGATCTAACCTCAACTCATCTATTGCAGCCATTGCTACACAAGAGAAAGCTTCGTTGATTTCAAACAAATCTACTTGATTAATATCTAAATTCATTTTTTTAAGTAATTTTTTAATAGCATATATTGGAGCTTTAGTAAAATATAGCGGATCTGTTGCATAGGAGACATGGCCTAAGATTTTTGCAATAGGCTTTACTCCATTTTTAACTTTAAAATTTTCAGAACATACCAAAACAGCTGCTGCACCATCACTTAGGCTGCTGGCATTGCCAGCAGTAATTGTTCCATTTTTATCAAATGCAGGTTTTAATTTATTTAATTTTTCCTCATTAAATTTTAATGGTTCTTCATCATCCTCAAATAAAATATTATTTTTTTTATTATTAATTTCAACTCCAATAATCTCATCCTTGAATGCTCCTGACTTGATAGCATTATTTGATCTCATATAAGATTCTATAGCATATTCATTCTGCATATCTATTGTATAACTATTTTCTCTACACAAGACCTCTCCACAATTACCCATTGCACAATCATTATAGGGGTCCCATAATCCATCTTTCAATATTGAATCAATCACCTTGTCATGACCAAACATCATTCCTGTCCTTGATTTATTTAAATAGAAAGGTGCTAAGCTCATACTCTCCATACCACCAGCAACAATTAAATTAGAATTATTTAATTTTAACGATTGGTCTGCAAGCATCACAGCTTTTAACCCAGAACCACAAACTTTATTTATCGTTAAGCATTCTACACTATTTAATAGCTCTGCACCTTTACATGCCTGACGTGCAGGTGCTTGACCAAGATTGGCAGATAAAACATTCCCCATGATAACTTCATCAATAAGATTTTTATCTAATTTAGATTTATCTATCACTGATTTAATTACATATGAACCAAGTGAAGTGGCGGGTATTTTGCTTAAACTGCCAAGAAATGCTCCGATTGGAGTCCTTGAATATGAACAAATATAAGAGTAGCTCATTTATTTATTACCTTTTTTATATGCTTTAATAATATCTTTAACCAGTTTATGTCTTACTATATCGCTTTCATCTAACGTAACAAATGAAATACCCTTTACTTTATTTAATATATTTGCTGCATCAGTTAATCCTGAAGTTTCATTTAGCCCTAAGTCAGTTTGTGTAAGATCACCCGTTATAATAGCTTTAGATGTAACCCCTAATCTAGTTAAAAACATTTTCATTTGCATTTTTGTTGAATTTTGCGCCTCATCTAGGA
The DNA here is from genome assembly GCA_965659495.1 of uncultured bacterium. Taxonomy (GTDB): domain Bacteria; phylum Fidelibacterota; class Marinisomatia; order SCGC-AAA003-L08; family D37C17. The sequence goes on along the minus strand of CBFHVR010000078.1, from coordinate 5,747 downwards.
TAATAAAAGCATTATGTAAAGTTCTTCCCCTCATATAAGCCAAAGGAGCTATCTCAATAATATTTTTATTCAAATACTCTTTTAATTTTTGAGGTTCAATCATTTTATGCAGAGAATCATAAATAGGTACTAAATAAGGATCAACTTTATCTTTCAAATCTCCAGGTAAAAAACCTAGTCTTTCACCGGCTTCTACAACAGGTCTGGTTATAACAATCTTTTCAACTTCATTATTTTTTAGAGCAGAAACAGCGCAAGCTACAGCTTGATACGTCTTTCCAGTACCAGCTGGACCAATTGCAAAAACAATATCATTATTACAGACAGCTTTGTAGTATTTTTTTTGACCTTTTGTCTCTGCTACAACAGCCCCTTTATATGTATATAAAATTACATTGTCTAATTTGCTGTCACCATTTGTTGATATATTTTGAACAGAGGAGGAATTAATTAATACGTTGATATCGTTAGTTCCGATAAATCCTTTGTTAGTAATTGTATACATTATATTTTCAATTAAAAGCTCAATTTCACTAATTTCTTTTTTTAGACCATCAACAATTAAGTTGTTGCCTCTTAAAACTATTTTTGAATTAAAGAAATTTTCAATTAATTTAATATTTTCATCTCCAGCACCTGAAAATACAAGAGGGTCAATGTCTTTTAATTTAAATGTTTTTTTCATTTTCTTTCTTTTAAGAAAAGACCTAATTCATCTAATTGTTTATCATCTACATTAGAAGGAGAATTGTCCATTAAAGACATAGCTGAAGTTGTTTTTGGGAATGCTATGACATCTCTAATTTGCTTCGAACCAATTAAGAGCATTATTAATCTATCAAAACCAAATGCCATTCCTCCATGTGGGGGTGCACCATATTTGAAAGCATTCATTAAAAATCCAAACTTCTCATCGGCTTCTTTATCATTAATATTTAAAAGATTAAAAATTTTAGATTGTAAATCCTTGTTGTGTATACGTATCGATCCACCACCAACTTCATAACCATTCATCACTATATCATATCCAAGCGATCTCACAGCACCAGGATTATCATCTAATTTTTCTATATCTTCGAAGTTAGGAGAAGTAAAGGGGTGGTGTAAAGAGTCCCATCTCTGATGATCTTCATTCCAATCAAATAACGGGAAATCTACAACCCATAATGGAGACCATTTATTTTCATCTACTAAATTTTCTCTATGAGCAAGTTTTAATCTCAAAGCACCTAAAGCTGATAACGTAATTTTTGGTTTATCACCAACAATAAAAACTATATCTCCACTTTTAATATCTAAATCGTTTATCATTGTTTGTTGAATATTTTCATTAAAAAATTTACTTATTCCACCTTCTAGCTTATCTCCATCGCTGCATTTAAAAAATGCTAGACCTTTAACACCGTATTGATCTTTCAACCATGCAGTTAATTCATCTATAATTTTTCTACTATAGCCATCAGCACTATTGACTTTTACAGCTTTTACTAATCCATCCGAATTGATAATATTCTTAAACGTATCAAAATCTGAGTTAATGACATATTCATTTAAATTCATTAAGGGCATATCAAATCTCAAATCTGGTTTATCAGACCCATAAGTATTCATCGCTTCTTCATAAGTCAATATTGTAAATTTATTAGGTAAATCAACATCTAAAATTTCTTTCCATAAGGTTCGTATAAAATGTGTTCCCATATCTGTAATATCATCCTGATCAACAAAAGACATTTCTATATCAATTTGAGTAAATTCAGGTTGTCTGTCTGATCTAAAATCTTCATCTCTAAAGCACTTTACTATTTGAAAATATTTATCAAACCCTGAAACCATTAATAACTGTTTGTATGTTTGCGGAGATTGAGGAAGAGCATAGAATTTACCGGAATGAATTCTACTCGGCACTAAAAAATCTCTTGCTCCCTCTGGTGTCGACTTCATTAAAATGGGGGTTTCAATTTCAATAAAATTATTTTTTGAAAAGTATTTTCGTGTCGCTAGTAAAGCTTTATCTCTAACTAAAATATTATTTTGTAAATCTTTCGTTCTTAATTCGAGGTATCTATACCTCAGCCTATGTTCTTCAGATGCAGAAAATCTATCATTAATATCAAAAGGGGGATTATCAGATTCGTTGTAAATACATAATGTGTTTACATTGACATCAATTTCACCAGTAACCATTTTACTATTAATAGCTTCGCTAGGTCTACTTATTACCTGCCCACTTACTCCAATTACATCTTCGAGGCCTAATTTTTTTGCAACTTCAAATTCTTTTTTATTAAGTTGTTCATTAAAAACAATTTGTGTTATACCATATCTATCTCTTAAATCAATAAAAATAAGACCTCCTAAATCTCTAGATTTAGAAATCCAACCATTTAGAGATATTTCTTCTTTTAAATTTTTTTTAGTTAATTCTCCACAAGTATGAGTTCTTTTTATCATTCTAATTTATCTTCTTTATTTATTGCATAAAAACATCACTAAAAAATAAAACAATTAAGTAATTAATTCTATTCTATTATTCAAAATCAATATCAATTAAAATCTCATCTTTAAAAAAGAATATATATATTTTATTATCTATCGAATACTTCATTATCTTATAATTTGTATTAATTTTTTTTCTACCTATTTCATCTAGTGGCTTACCCAGAATTTGGGTAACCTTCAAATGACTGTCACCAATTAAAATTTCTTTTTTAACTCTATCAGGTATATACTCTCGCTTATCCTGAAGCATTAATCTCATTTTCTGTTTAGTTTTATCTAGTTTCAATGTATTAATTCTACTATCTAAAATATCTATAAGTGAACTAATGTATTCGTTATTATCAATAGCTATATTTTTTGCAAAAAATAATTTCTCATATGCAAGAATATCTTCTTTTTTTTCCAAAAAATTATATGCATCATTTAAAATAGAAGTAATCAAATTAGATAATTTAATTTTTATACGCTCTGGATTATACTGACCTGTTGTTTTTGAATACATATAAAACTCATAAGCCTCTTCATGATTGTTGTTGTTCAATAAATAATCTCCCTTTTCTAAATATAATAAAGATAATCTTTTATTAACTTCATCACGAATTTTAGGACTTATATCAATTATATCTCTGTAATGTTGAATTTTATAATCAGTTGAATGACTTTCTTGGGTATCATTAAAATTACTTAGCATCTTATCTGCTATAATATATTTTATTGATTTAATTTTATAATCCAAATCAATATCATCTTTGTAAGATATTTTATTTAATAATTCTAATGCTTTATTAAATTCATCATTCGAATAAAAATCCATTGCATTATTGTATAATTGATATGGAATCTGATTTTTACTAAATTCAATCATATCATCTATTTTTGATTTATTATAAACTCTAGTACTATTTTTATATAATTTAAATGTTTCATATGCCTCTATATAATTATTATCTATTAAATGGATGTATGCAACATCTCCTAATGTTTTTTTACCGCCATACCCGACACCAAAAGAAAAAACAAGGCCAATAGACTCTGCTTTAAAAGCATTAATTCTAGATAAGTTGCCAGGCTCATTAATCTTACTAATATCCAATGAAGAAAATCTTAGTTCTAGGCCATAATGAAAATTTGATTTTTCTTTCTGATCTTGTTTAATAAAATTTAATCCTAATCCAATATGATTGCTTGTTCCTGTTCCACTTGCTTCACCACCTGCTAAATTATTATTATAAAAAGATGCACGAGCATATCCTGCTGAATAATATAGATAATTATAATATCCGGGGTTAAATTGCATTATAAATGTTCCATTAATATTAAACTCATTAAATTCTGGTTTTAAAGAATCTCCATTATCAAATTGAACTTCGTTTATATTTTTATATAATCGATACCCAAGACCTAATTGAATATCAATCATATTCTGCATATCTTTAAAAAAATTATACCTTAAGAAGTCAATTTCAAGTGCCATCATTTTTCTGAACTTTTTATTACTAATATCAGGGAAGTTAAAATCAGTTGTGTTATATGGATTAGATTCTAAATTATCATCGTTAGACAAAAAATTATCTAACTCATTAAAGTAACCAGAACCTCCATACTCATAGTATCCTAACCTTATATCGTATGGAAGAAAATAAATAGGTTCTCTGAAAGACATTTGCTTAAAATTTCTCTTCCAAAAAGCTTCAAATCTAGTTGTAGCCCAATTAGATTCTTCCAAAAAAGAGAAACTGAAAAACAAAAAAATCAAAAATATTTTTTTCATACTATTTCTTAAAAATAAAAATTTATTATAACATGTGTAGTTAAATATATATTTAAATTTAATACTTGTTTATGTATTATCTTTAATTATTATGAAAATTAAATTAAATATTATAAAACTAATTTTATTAATTGTATCAATCGGATTATCTGATACAGGATCATTTAATATTAGTCGAATACAATACTCTGGTGGTGGTGATTGGTATGCAAATAGAAGCTCGCTACCCAATTTACTGGATTTCGTAAAAAGTAATACATCTATAAATGTGAATAAAGAAGAGATACAAGTTAAAATTGGTGATGATTTATTCTATAAAAATAAATTTTTTTATATAACTGGACATGGAAATATAAAATTTAATCCAGAGGAAACAGTAATATTAAGAAATCATCTATTAAATGGAGCATTTTTACATGTTGATGATAACTATGGTTTAGATAAATCTTTCAGGGAAACTGTTAAAAACTTATTCCCAGAAAAAGAATTATCATTATTACCGAAATCTCATGAACTATTTCACTGCTACTATTCGTTCCCAGATGGACTTCCTAAAGTGCATGAACATGACAATAAACCACCCGAGGCATTAGGAATATTTGATCAAGAGAGACTAATACTTTTATATACTTATGAATCAGATTTAGGTGATGGGTGGGAAGATAAGAATGTTCATAATGATCCAGAGAATATAAGACAAGAAGCTTTAAAAATGGGCACTAATATAATTATATATAGTCTAATTCAATAAACATGGAAAAAATATTAAAAATATTAATTGACTACCGTAAAAAAAGTGCTATCAATGCCTTATTTAAAAATATAAATAATTTATCTATTATATGTTTTGCAATTTTTTTATTTATTATTTTATTTGAACATATTTTTTATATCGATAGTTCCATAAGAAAATCAATTAGTCTTATTTTTATAAATTTAATCATTATTAGTTTGAGCTACTTAGTAATCAAGTTCATCATTCATTTTTACTCTTTATTTAGTTATAAAAATTTTTATGATATAGCTAGGGAAATTGGTAAAAAGAACAAGCAAGTTAAAGATCAATTAATAAATATTTTACAAATAAATAATAATTCCAAAAAGTTGAATTCTGACTTAACAAACTATGCAAAAAAAGCAGTCTATAAAAAAATATCGAACATAAAATTAAATGATTTTAGAAAAAAGAATAAAGCTGAATTGAGGATAAGCTTTGCAATTATTTCAACGCTAATCATTCTACTACTAATCCCAATTATTAAAGATACAACTCACCGATTGATAAATTACAATAAAGACTTCTATCCGCCATTACCATTTACCATTAATTCTATTACACAAAATAAATCAGTTTTATCAAATGATAATCTGAAATTTGAAATAGAAGGATTTGGTGAAACTCCTGATAGCATTAGGATTAATTGGGTTGAAAATAACATTAATTTCAAAAAAAATATTCCTAATAAAAATAATT